>CALAGB010000230.1 GCA_937891245.1 uncultured Thermomicrobiales bacterium
TACGAGATTACAAGGTGACTGGAGTTCAGACGTGTGCTCTTCCGATCTGAATACGCCTTGCGCGAGGCCAGCCAGGCCAGGGAAGAAACACGAAACAGGAGAATTCAGTGCGGTTGATTGCCGAAGGAACCCATCCCACGGTCCGGCGCGGCTATATCATGATGATCGTAATGACCGCCGCGTTCGGTATGGCCATGGCCGCACAACAGAACGTCATCACGAACTACTTCGAAGACGTTCTCAAGCTCAAAGGGCCGCAGTTCGGCTACATCACGGCGATCCGCGAAGTGCCGGGCTTTCTCCTCATCTTCATTACCGCGCTCTTCTACCGTCTCTCCATTCCCAAACTGACGGCGTTGGCGCTCGTTTTGCTGGCTGTCGGCTATGCATTCCTCGGCGCCTCGACCTCATTTTGGACGGTGGCGCCGTGGGTTGTCATTTCGTCGATGGGTTACCACACCGTCCTGCAAACGCAGTACGCGCTCGGGCTCAGCCTGACGAGTGAAAACAAGAGCGGCAGCGTGCTCGGCACGATGTCGGCGGTCAATTTCGGCGGCGGCCTGGCCGCCATGATCTTTATCCTGCTCGCGTTTCATTTCCACTGGCTCAGTTACAATCCGACGTTCATCATCGCGGGTGTGCTTGCGTTTATAGCGGCTGTCGCGATCTTCCGTTTCCCAAACCTGCGCGACGGGCAAGAAGTCGCACAGCGCGTGCGCCGTGAGCCGTTCGTTGTGCGTCGGCCATATCGCTTTTACTACTATCTCTCACTGCTCGACGGCTGCCGCCAGCAGATCTTCTTTTCGTTCGGACTCTGGGTACTCGTAAACCACTACGGTCTGGATGTCCCGGCGATCAGCGCCTTGCTTATCGTCGTCAATCTGTTGGCGATGCTTTCGGGGCGGCGGATCGGTCGCATGATTGACAGCTACGGCGAAAAGCAAATTCTCGGTGTCGTGAATGTCGCGTACGTCGTGGCATTGGCCGGGTACGCAATTGTTCAGAACGTCTACTTCGCAGGCCTCTGCTACGCGATCTACCAGTTCATTTCGCCGCTCTCATCGGTTGGTGCGGCGACGTATCTCCGCAAAGTTTCGGCGGCCGACGACATTGCGCCCTCACTCGCAATGGGCGTGACGCTCCAGCATGCCGCCGCCATTGTTGTACCGATCGCGGCCGGTTTCATCTTGAATTATGTCGGCTACCAAATTCCGTTCTTCATCGCCTGCGTCTTCGCCTGCATCGCCGTCTTCGTGACGCGCAAGCTCGATCCTGCCCATCAGAAGGCACCGCAGCGTATCGCGGAGGACGAGGCGCGTGCGGCAGCGCACGAAGCGGCTTCGGTCGCGGCAGCAGGCTAAACGTCAGCGAAGAGCATCGCGCCAATCACGGGGGGCGACTGGATTTGCTCGACCGCATGTTGGGTCACGACGACTGGGCCACGTCGCAGCGTCTCGCACGATGTACCTCGCTATCCGAGGCTGACCTCAATCGGGAACTCGATATCGGTCACCGGACGCCGCGCGAAACGCTCGACGACAGGATCTATGTCATCGATTTCTGGACGGGCTGGATGACGGATCGCCCCGTTGAGCACGATCGATCGACGCAGCCATATGACCGCTCGCTCGACGCGCTGGTCGATCGATACGAACGCTTTCAGCCGGCCTTTGCCGATCTCGCGCGTGGTCTTCGGGATGCGCAGCGGCTCGATGAAACATTCATCGACCATTACGGAGTACGTCAGTCGCTCGGCGCGACCATTCTTCAGCTCGTGCACCACAATGCGCAGCACCGAGGAGAGGTGCGACACATGCTGGAACGACTCGGCGTCGCCGAACTCTGGGATTTCGATCCGCAGGAATGGGAGCACGCGACGGGTCGCGTCTAGGCGTCCTCATCCGTCAACGACCAGGCAGCCGTCATCATCTCGTCGCCGGCGTGCGAAACGCGCTGCTCGGTTTCCAGTTTGATCAGGTGGGCCAGCACCGTGGCACCGGCGGCACGACGGAATTGCGGTAGCACGTCGGGATAGAGCGGCGTCACAATCTGTTCGATCGTCTTCGGGCCGCCGCGCAATTCCTCGGCGATCTCGCGTTCACGCAGCGAGCGGCGCTCGATGTACTGTTGGAAGAGATTGGCTGGATCGGTAATCGTCGGTCCGTGCCCCGGGTACACCAAGCGCGGATGCAACGCTTCCGCCGCCCGGAGTGACGCGAAATATTCGATCATCTTGCCGTGCGGCGGGAAGATCCCAACGGTACCGTGGCCCGAAACGAGGTCACCGGCGATGAGGCGGCCGGTCGATCGCTCGAACAGCGCCACATGGCCTGGGGCGTGACCGGGGGTGTCGATCGCTTCCAATTCACCGCCATCGACTTCGATCGTCATTCCGCCGAGCAGTTCTTCGTCGACTTCGTCCCAGGTCAATCCTTTGAATTGCTCAAGGACTGGACGCTCGTTCGGGTTGAGCATCACCGGGACTCCAAGTTCATGCTTCAAACGCGCCGCCGCGACCGCATGATCGGGGTGGCTATGCGTCAGCACGATTGCTTTGACCTTCGGGTTCCCGCGTTCCGCCAACGCAGCGAGATAGATCTCGGCACCTGGTTCGTCACCGGGATCGATGAGGATGACTTCGTTCGTGCCGATAATGAATCCATTGGTCGGCTGATCGCTCATGAAGCCGTTGTTCGGTACCTCGACGAGCTGAAACTGCAAATCTGTCGCCAATATCTCACCTGTCTTGTGCGGATTTAGTCCGCTGATTCGTCCACTGAGTCATCCGTCGCCGCCTGCGGTCGAATCATCGACTCAGCCACAAGTTCGGCGATGTCGCGCACCTTGAACGTCTCGTCGGCGCCGACCCCGCGAATGCCGTCCTCAAACATCGTCATACAGAAGGGACAGGCCGCCGCCAGCATTTCGGCTCCCGTTTCCATCGCTTCCCGAACGCGCGCCTGATTGATGCGCGTGCCCGAGGTCTCCTCCATGAACATACGCCCGCCACCGCCGCCACAACAGAACGACTTGCGCCGGTTGCGGCGCATCTCGGTCAGTTCAACTCCCGGCAGCGCATTCACGACGCTTCTGGGTTCGTCAAACACCTGATTGTAGCGCCCGAGGTAGCATGGATCGTGATACGTCACCTTGCCTCGCGCCACGGCCGACTCCGGATCGAGCTTGATCCGGCCTTCAGCGATGAGCTGGCTAATGAGCTGGCTGTGGTGCACCACCTCATAGTTGCCACCGATCTGAGGGAATTCGTTGGCGATCGCGTTGAAACAGTGCGGACAGGCGGTCACGATCTTCTTGAAGGAGTACGAATTGAGTGTCTCGACCGTCTGTTGGGCCAGCATCTGAGCCAGATATTCGTTACCGACGCGGCGCGCCGGATCGCCGTTGCACGTCTCCTCTTTCCCTAGAATCGCGAAGTTGATCCCAGCTTGCTGAAGGATGCGTGCCAGCGCGACCGTGGTGCGCTGGTTACGCGAGTCGAAGGATCCAAGGCAACCGACGAAGAAGAGCACCTCGACCTCATCGCCCTCGTCCAGTTCGGCCATCTCGCGCACCGGAGTCTCGAGTCGTCGCGTCCACTGCGCGCGCTGATTCGGCGGGAACTGATAGGGGCTGGCTACGCGCTCAAGGTTGTTGAAGACGCTATTCAACTCGCTCGGGAAGTCGCTCTGCTCGAGCACCAGATTTCGTCGCATGCCGACGATCATCGGCACGTGCTCGATATACACCGGACACTGCTCCATGCACGCGCCGCAGGTCGTGCAATCCCAGAGTTCGGCGGTCGAAACGACGCCGCCGATCAGATCGCGATCGGCGCCTTCCCCCCAGCGGAAACGGGCCGAATTCGCACCCTCGCCGATTTCTCCCGAAAAGATGCCGCCGCGATCGGCCATGTAACCCGCGATCTCCAACACCAGGTCACGCGGACGCAACGTTTTACCGGTGTTGAAGGTTGGGCAGAATTCCAGGCAGCGGCCGCAATGCATGCAGGCATCGACGTTCATCAGCTGCGCCCAACTGAAGTCCTCGAGCTTGGCGATTCCGAACGTCTCGGCTTCCTCGATATTCACGATCGGCTCGAGTTCACCGAGCGGCTTAAGGCGCCGGAAGAAGACGTTGGTCACGCTGGTGAACGGATGGACCATTTTGCTGTAGACAAGGTAGCTGAGGAAGACGTAGGTGGTCAGAAAGTGAATCCACCAGTTCGCCTGATGCAGCGCTTCGAGCCACGACGTTGAGAGTCCTCGGAGCGAGAGTGCCATGGGATAGGAGACGAACGACCACGGCCCCCACGGATCATGCTGCACCGAGAGCCGCAATGCCTGGAGCGTGTATCCCTGCACGGTCAGAACAAGCAAGAAGGCGAGCAGGATGATGTCGTCGGCACTCGTATCCTGCGTCGCCACCGGAGCGATCAACCGGCGGTAGAGCGCCATCAGTACACCGGCAATCAGCAGCAGCCCGGCCAGGTTCATCGCCAGCTTATAGCCAAGATAGAAGTCGCCGCGATAAAAGCTGTAATGCAGAAACGGCACCGAGATGTCGTCCTCGACCATGACGATGATCGTTCCAACAAAGAGCGTGACGAAGCCCCAGAAGATGAAGAGGTGCATCACGCCACCGTAGCGGTTGCGCGGTCGGTTGATCCGTCCATGAAGGACGCTCTGTCGTACAACGCTCTTGAAACGAGTCGACCAATCGCCGAAGCGATCTTCCGGGCTGCCCAGGCGCCACATCTTGACGCGACGGGCCAGTCCAAACGTCAGGAAGGCAAAGGGAATGACCATCAGTGCGTAAATGGCAATACGGCCCAGCGTATCGACGTTCCAGAGAATTTCTCGCGTCGGTATCACGCGCGCCCCTCTTCCGGCTCTGCGGCCGTCTCCTGGTTCGGTCCGGAACGCCGCTGAAGCGCCAGCACCGCGATCACGCCGGCCGTGATCGTCGCGGCCGCCAGCACCAATGCCAGCAGCGCACCGAGCACGACGAGCAACGTGTCACTTGCGTCGCCGCCCCCGGTGAGCGGTGCGAGCGCGCCGGTGAACGTCGCCACGACGGCTGGGCCACCGACAACGACCGCCACGATCACGGCGATCGGTAAGCGACGATCGCTCATCCAGACGCTAACTCGACTGCGTAACGGATCGGAAAAACCGACCGCAAGTCCGCCGGCAATTCCACCAACCGA
>CALAGB010000231.1 GCA_937891245.1 uncultured Thermomicrobiales bacterium
AGGGCCCGAGCCGCCACATCGGACGCTTGCTGCCGACGCCGGTCACCCCCGATGCACGGATTTGACGCGATGTAACCGCCCTTCACAGCAACGCGGCACAGCGCTGACAGAACACTGAGCGCGTCCGCCCTGGTGGATTCCGCTCCGGTCCAGTTCGCGAACGCTTCCTCGACGTCCAGAGTGGTGATCGCGGTAATCACCCGATCCGCGAACCACGGCTGAACCCGACGTCGCCATGCGTACGTGTACGCCCGTTGAGTGCCAGGCGCGATCTTCGAGAACACGACAGGCCGATAGCGACCCCAGAGAGCACCGACCATAGGTGGTGAAGTCGAGGAATCAGCTAGTCACATATTGTAAGACTAGCCGCTTATCTCCATAGACGCAATGTATGCGACTAATCTTCCTTGCGAGGAGGATAACGCGCCGCAAACCCCGCCGCGAACTTCGCGGGATCGAGGTCGATCCCTTCAAACTCGTACACGTCCGGATGCTTCCCGAATGCCTCACGGAACTGGGCAATCCGTCGATACATCTGCGACTTGGAGATTCCAAGCGCCTTCTGAGTGTTCTCGAACCCCCCGCAGAGGTGCCACATCAGCCAGAAGCCGATTAGGTCCAGCACGCGAGCGCCCGCGTAGCCGCGCAACATCTGACGTAGCTCTGGAAACGCCCCGAACGGGCGCTTGTTCGCAGCCTTGTTGACCTTGTAGTAGGTCTCGTAGGCGGACTCGAGCGCCGACTTGGCGCGCCCCTCCCCCTCGGGCGAGGGCATACGCTCAGATCGAAAGTCAGCCATCGAGAGACCCTCTAGTCGCGACCTACGGGACTACACCCTACGGCACACTGCTGACAGTGTCAGTTGCCCGCCGCCTGCGGGAGAGATCGTCTCCCGAAATCTTCTACACAGGATCAAGAGTGGTACTCCGGTTGCCGACAGCTTGGCCGTTGCCGGTGCCCGTATCGTCGTCAGACTCGACCGTTGCGGCAGCCGCGGCCTCTGCGCGATCCTGCGCGAGCCGTTCAGCTAGATGGTTCGCAATGCTCACGACCTGAGCCTTCATGTCCTTCGTCCGGTCGATGGTAAGGCCCCCAAAATCACGAGATTGATCGAAGACGCTGTAGTCGACATCAGCGGACCAAATAGAGATCACGGCGTTCTCTCCGAAGCGATGTCTGAACTGCTCGGACTCGAAGCGCGTCCATACTCGCTTCGGATACTGCGGGCCAAGGATTACGACCACATAGCTTGCTTCGCTCTTGTAGATAGGCGCGAGCTACTCCTCGACGTTCGCGGCAAGAATACGGCTCTGTTCGTTTGAATCATAGAACACGCCTAAATCCCGCTCGGCGAGCGATGCTGACGGCGTGTCCGGCTGCGGTGCGTCCGGTCCTCGCTACGCTGCGGTCCGGGCGCTCCTCGCCGGACACGCCGTCAGCATCGCTCGCATCGGCCAGGCGGGCAGCCAGGGACCCCACAGTCGAGATAGTCTGCAACTCGACCGATGAGGAGCAACCTGCAGAGATGGCCATCGACTTTGAGCCCGACGTCGACCCGATCAACGGGAAGATCATCGACTTCCTGAGTGGAGCTGAGCTCGAAGACCGCCCCGAGGAGCGCGTTCGTCAGCGATACCTAAAGGTCCTCCACTACGACTATGGTTACGCCAAGTCGCTGATGCGCCGTGAAGTCAAGATCATGGCAGGCTCGAATGAGGTCGTCGCGCACGATGGCACCCCGACTCGTGCGGACATCGCGGTCTACTTTACGGCTAACGCTGCAAGCACGAACAACCAGGGCAAGATCAAGTTTGTCGTCGAGTGCAAGCGTCCAGATGTCGATTCTGGCCGGAACCAGCTTGTCTCATACATCTTCAACACGAGCGCTGGCGGCGGCGTCTGGTACAACGGCGACAGCCTCCAACCCTTCAGGCGCCGGACGCTCCCCAACAACGAGCTCGAACCCGCACCAAAGGTACCAGCGTTCGACGAAACCTGGGACGCGGTCGCGCGGCCCCCGAAGACCGAGTTGCGTCGACCGCGCGACGTACGCGGCCTTCTTCGGCTATGTAACGACAGGCTTCACGGGCGCGGAATAGATGGCGACGAGGAAGACCTCACCATGGACATGGTGAGGATCGTTCTAGCAAAAGCGCAGGACGAGACTGAGCTTGGCGACTACCCTCTCTTCTACGTCACATCGGATGAGTATTCCTCCAAGGATGGACGAGTCGCTGTCGCCGCGAGAGTCCGCGCGCTCTTCCGACGGTATGCGGAGAACTATCCGGCGGTCTTCGACGAACACGAAACGGTGCGCGTCTCAGATTCAGCCATTACAGAAGTGGTCGCAATTCTTCAAGAATGGCGAATGATGTCACGCCTCGATGAGGCAGATGAATGGGACATCATGGGCGCCGCGTACGAACAGTACACCGCCACCCACCTGAAGCGAGCACGTGGTCAGTACTTTACAAACCGCCTAATCGTCAATTTCATTGTCGATGCCCTAGACCCGGGTCCGGATGTTAAAGCCCTCGACCCCGCTGGTGGCTCGGGCGGCTTCGTAACTGCGGTGCTTCGACCCGCCCGCCGCAAGATACTTGCGCAGACGACACCGGGGTCTACCGCTCGAGAACACCAACTCGCGAATCTTCGGCAACGGTTGTCTGCCGTCGAGATCAGTCCCCGGCTTGTAAAGATCGCCAAGACAGCGATGCTTCTTAATGGCGATGGTCACGCGGGGATGACACGAGGAAACAGCCTTGGCCCCTATTCCGAGTTTGATGCGTGGATCCGCGACAAGTCCGGCAAGGGACAGCCAACGCTAATCGTCACCAACCCACCATTTGCAGGCGTGGGCGAGGGACAGATCAGTGACCCCGACGTACTCGCCCAGTATGAACTCGCGCGGCGCTGGTCGGTAGACGCTCAAGGGCACTACGAGCCTGACATGACTGGACCCGTCGAGAGCCGACCACCGGAGATGCTGTTCCTCGAGCGCTGCCTTGATTGGTTGCGCCCAGGCGGCCTCCTCGGTGTCGTCATGCCCAAGGGATTCCTCGACACCGCGACGTATCGCCCGGCGAGAGAGTTGCTTTTTCGCACCGGAAAGCTCCTTGCTGTCGTGACGTTCCACAAGAACAGCTTTCAACCAGACACCGGCGTGCGAACATGTGTGGTTTTGGTTCGCAAGTACGAGACCGGCGAACGCCCACCCGCCGACTATCCGATCTTCATGGCGATCAATCAACGCATCGGCCGCGACAGCGAGGGCCGGCCAATCTTCAGAGTTGATACCAACGGTGCACCAACTGACGACGTAGACGAAGATCTCTCAGAAATTCTGGACGCATACAAGGCGTTCCAGGGAGGGAAGCTCGAAGCATCGGAGTACAAGTTCTCCATCCAGCGCTCCGCATTGGCAAGCGAATCGCTCAACATCAACCCGCAGTTCCATCTACCTCATCTGAATGAATCCATTCGAGCCGTCCAACAACTCGATGACTCTTCAATCTGGGATGTTCTCACGCTCGGGCACGTGGAGAATGGCGTGGCAATCTTCAAAGGCCCCCGCCTCCGCACTGACAATGTGGTCGTCGATTTTTATACCCCAGATTCCACAATCGAGGCGTACTACACGCCCTCTGCTGTCCTCCAAGACAAGCGCGACAGTGTCAAGTGGCTGGATATGTCGAGGGCAACTCCCGCGCAGCGCCGCTCGTTCGCCGCCGTGCGAGTGCGTCGAGGTGATCTATTGGTCACAAGGTCAGGTACCATTGGGCGCGTCGCGTACATCACCAACGCACTCAACGGAGCTATCGTCTCTGACGACGCGATTCGAGTGCGAATCCGCGATGAGCGCTTGCGTGCGTACGTATTTGCATATCTGCAGTCCCAGCCAGCGCAGGATCAGATGCGACTCAACGAGTACGGGTCCGTTCAGCAGCACCTAGAGCCTGAACATATCCGCGATCTCCTCATTCCAATACCTAAGGACTGGGCAGATGCGACGCATATCGTCGACAGCGCGCTGGAATTCATGTCCAGCAAGGAGACTCAAGACCGAGCAATGAAGACGATCCGTAGCGGCATCGATGAAATCTTCGCTTCCGCGTGATGGCGGTCGCTTATGCCTCAGTATCAGAGTCCGAGGCGAACAGGGGGTCTTCGACTCCTAGTCGTGGGCGGACGTGGCGCATGCCATCAACGACGCGGAGCCCCATGACAAGCTAAGAGTGCTGCAGTGTGTCATCCGCAGCGGTGGGGAGAGTTCTGGTGGTCAGTGGTAAACAGATCCGCGTGTATCTCGTAGACGGGACACCTGGCGGACTCTTAACGGCAGAGATCATGAACTGGACGGGGCACGTTGTCGCTGCTCCACGCTCTGATATCGCCGATCTCCTTGCGCGCGAGGAGGTCCGCCGCACCGGCGTGTATCTTCTCCTCGGCGACGATGCGGAGTCCCAGTCTCCCTCGGGCAAAGCGGTCTATGTCGGTGAGGGGGACGACATTGCTGTCCGCCTACGTCAACATGCCCGCCCCGAGAACGTCGGCGGTAAGGACTTTTGGGATCGAGTTGTGGTCCTGACGTCGAAGGATGCAAATCTCACAAAAGCTCACGCCCGACACCTGGAAGCTCGACTCATCGGCGCCGCAACCTCCGCGCGACGGGCCAGCGTACTTAACGGGACCTCACCGCTGCCTATCCACCTCCCGGAAGCGGACGTGGCAGACATGGACTACTACTTGAGCCAAGTGCAGATCGTGCTTCCGATTCTCGGAATAACCGAGTTCAGACCGACGCGGGTGCCCCTCGCTCAGCTGACTGAACCTTCGAAGGGTTCCATTCCCTCGAGACGTACATCGCCGACCTTCAGATTTAACGTGCCTCGCTACGGGATCGCTGCGCTGGCGCAGGAGGTAGATGGCGAGTTCACCGTCCTCGAGGGTTCCGTGGCCAGGGCGGCATGGGTCGGAACCCATCGACACCCCGGGTATCAGCAACTCCACGCCAGGCTTCTGAGCGACGGAGCACTCCACCTCGAAACAGACGAATTGGCGCGGTTTACACAGGATATGGTCTTCTCGTCACCGTCTGCCGCTGCTGCTGTGGTGGCCGGCCGCGCTGCCAACGGCCGGACGTCCTGGACCGACGTTGAAGATCGGAAGAGCACACGTCTGAACTCCAGTCACCTTGTATCTCGTATGCCG
>CALAGB010000232.1 GCA_937891245.1 uncultured Thermomicrobiales bacterium
AATTGCGCCGACCTGAACCCCAAAGCGCACGCCCTCGTCCGCTTTCGCCACCCACGGATGTCGTGCCATATCGCTTGCTCCTTCACTTGCTATTCGATCACCACCAGCTGGTGACTTGCCTTGTTAAAGACTTCGCCGCCGAGGGCGGTGACCATGACGACGTCTTCGACGCGGTTGCCGAAGCGGCCGGGGTAGATGATGCTCGGTTCAACGGTGAAGGTCATGCCGGTGCGCAGGATCGTGTCATCCATGATGTCGAGGAAGGGCGGTTCGTGGACGGTGCAGCCGATGGCGTGGCCGAGCCGGTGGGTGAAGCCATCATCGTACCCGGCATCGGCGATGACCTGACGCGCCAGGGCGTTGATGTCGCGCGTCGTCGCCTTGAGCGTCTTCATGGCGGCGACGGCAACGCGCTGCGCCTCCAGCACCGTTTCGTGCACGCGCAAATATTCCGGTGTCGGCTCACCGGCGAAAACGGAGCGGCCGAAATCGGAGCAGTAGCCCTCGAAGACGGCGCCGAAGTCGAACATCAGCGAATCGCCGGGGTGGAGCTTGCGCGTGCCGAAGAACTCGTGCGACGTCGGCGGCTCCCAGACCTCCGAGCCGGGACCGTTGATGTAGACAGCGGTCGGGAACGACGTGAATTCGGCGCCGACCTTATAGAACTGGTAGTCGATCTCGGTCATGATATCGAGCTGGGTGATGCCGAGCTTCAGTTTGGGGATGACCGCCGCGAAGACCTGATCGGCCAGGCCCGAGGCGACACGCATCCAGAGTAGTTCATCCTCATCCTTGATCATTTTCATCGGATTGACGAGATCGGAGGCGAGCGAGAAGCGTGCCTCTGGGAGCAACGGGCGCAGGGCATCGCTGGTGCGCGTCCAGGAGCGTTCGTCGAGCGCGACGTGCTGCACCGCTCCGAAGCCTTCGACGACCGCGCGCATCACTTCGAGCGGCGTTTCCGTCTCCTGAATGAGTCGGACATGATCGATCCAATCCTTGTCCGCCGCCTGCTCCTCGTAGAACGAGCCGCCCATGCGTGGCGCGACGAGCACGACGCCGCCCTCGCGGCCGATATAGCCGCCGCAGGCCCAATCGCCATAGGCGTTGTGATCGGTGCCATGGTCGTACTGCCGCTTGACGCCGGCCAAGTAGAAAAGATTGGCGCCGCGCGGCAGGTAGACGAGGTCGACCTCGGCCTCGACCATTCGCTTCCGAAATTCAGTGAGTCGTTCCGGATAGCGCATCTCACTCCTCCTTCTGTCCATGAGATTTACGCCACAGGCTACGGCATCGCTTGACCGAGTGCAACGAGCCAGTTCGTTGGTTTCCTAGACAGCTCTATGGAACTGGTTCTACTAGTACGCGATTTGGGGTGGACGAGGTCTGGTGACACGGTGAATGGCCGTGTCGGGGGCTGGTGCGATGGCAAATATGTTATCCGCGATGTCGATATCAAAGGATGCGTTTAGCAGTTCCCAACCGGCGAACGCTTGCCCATCGAGGTAGGCGTCCCAACGCAGGAGGACGCCCCGCTCCGCGTCGACCAGAAATTCGTATCCGCTCGTACCGAGCCGCAGCAATGCGGGCGACGCATCAGGGACTACCGCGGCACGCGGCAGCCCCTTGACACGAATCGCCTCTCGTCCGAGGTAGATCACGGTTTCCTGGGGATCCAGCCAGAGGTACGGGATGATCCGGTATGGGTCGAGCATCTCGGCGAGCGCTGGATCTTGCTCCTCCAGCAGTTGCGCGACCGGACGCGGATGTGGTGCGGATGTCCCCTCGTTGGTGGTTAACTCGTGCGTGCGTGCGTTCGAGACCCACCAATGCGGCCCATTTACGACAACGATGTGTTCCGGTGTGGCCTCATTATGTCCGACCTCGTACCGCCAGTTGGACGCTCGGCTGGTCCACAGCTGGACGAAGTAGGCACGAACGCTTCCCTCCTGAGGTGTCGCCGGTCGCAAAACGGACACACTGCCCGCATCCTGATCTGCTGCCCATCTCGTGAGCGCCTGGCTAAGAAGTTCCGGAAGATACCAACTGCGCAGCGTAACGTGGACTGATGTGAAGCGACTTGATGATCCATATAGGAGTACGACGATTTGGCCAAGGTTCGTCACGGCTGCTCCAGATTAGCGACACGAGAAAGCGTTGGCGTATGACTTTGCCTCGACGTTGAGCGCCATTTTCGCCCCCAGGAAAGTCTGTCGCCTTGTTCTCTCGCCTATTCCGCAAGATAGGGGCCTGGGCAGGTTATCCAACTGGACTGGCTGGTAAAACCGCTCGCGGACGATCCGTCGAGGAAGTAGACTGAGTGTAGGCTCACAATCGTATATTCGTGGTTGCCACCTACGCACGAGTAAGCAACTACGTCGCTCGCGGTTCCATTCGGTCTCGATTTAGTATCGTACGCGTGATCGACTTCGGTGCCATCTAGGTAAAACCAAGATTCCACGTATTCCACAACTGGGCAATATGTACGGGCTTTTGCGTCTACTTCCCCGGGGATTGTCACCGACTTGTGCGGTAGGTCGCTCGTCCCCTGGCAGACCGAGAGAGCCAACTGAGGACTTACGCCTGTGTTTGGCTGAGATGGGGAGAGCGTAACCACGCTCGGGAATGTCGAAGATGAGGGCGACTTCGCACCCACGAGTTGAACCGGTATCGCTGCCAAAAGCGTTGCTAGGACCAGTAAAGCAACCAGGCCGCCACGCAGGTGAAGCATTGCGAGGCGCTCCTTCCATGACGCGTGTGAGCGCGTCTGTGACTTCCGAACATGAGAAATTATAGACAATTCCTCATGTATTGTCATTCATGTGACGCGAAATTTCTACTACTACTTGGCAATGTGTATCATGAGAAATAGTTATATACTGAATTGAATGGGATAAAAGTCACGTGGCGCAGTCACGATTTAGTCACAAGCAAGTTGACGTGGCATCCCGCATCCCGTATTCTGTATACATGGCGACAAATGAATTGCGGACCGTTAAGCGGCATCAAGGGGCGGCGGCGCAGGTACATCAGATTCTGCGTCAGGCGTTGCTGCAGTCAAAGTTTCAGGCCGGTGAACGTTTGGTCGAGACGCAGCTGGCCGAGATGCTCGGGGTCAGTCGTACCCCGGTGCGCGAGGCGCTCTCGAAGCTGGAGTCCGAGGGACTGGTTGAAGCGGCGCCGTCCGGCGGCGTGTTCGTGCGCGATCTCCAGGCCGAACTGATCGAGATCTATGGTTTGCGCCAGCGGCTGGAGGGGTATGCGGCGGCGCTGGCGGCGGAACGGATCACCGAAACGGAGTTGGCAGAGCTGGATGCCGTGCGGCAACAGGCGCTGGCAATGATCGATGAACCCTCACCGGATGAACGAGCCGCGCTGAACAACCGCTTTCACAGCCTGCTCACCGAGGCATCGCACAGTCCGCGACTGGTGCGGCTGGTGAACGACTATCGCGACTATTTCCTGACGCCGGAATTCCTGCGCTATTACGATCGCGCAACCGGCCTGCGCCAGCACGAGCAGCATCGCGAGATCGTCGAGGCGCTCCGCCGGCGCGACACCGCACGCTGCGAGCAGCTGGTCCGCGATCACTTCGAACGCGCCCTGGCCGTCATCCGGCAGGGGTTGACCGAGACGTGGGACCGCGACAACGGACTGAACCCGTAGGGGAGGAGCTTGCTCCTCCCGTCGATCGCCGTTCAGGCGATCGCGGTACCCCGGCAACCAACGTCGGGGCCACGACAACGTTCGACCTGCGCAGTGCCCCGAGGTCGAGCGTTCGGGGAACGCGCACAGGCGACGTTGGGTGGCCTTCGGATGGACGTTGCGGGCAGGTGAACGGGGAGGACGCGGTCGCCGGAACGGCGGAGACCGGCGGGAGGAGCTTGCTCCTCCCCTACGGTTACGGCACGATCGAGCATTGATGTAGAGGAGGCGAGCGATGGATTTTTCGCTGTCTGCAGAGGATCAGGCGCTGGTCGAGAAGGCGAAGGATCTAGCCAAGGAGTTCGCGACGCGCGCCAGGGAGTACGACGACACGGCGGCTTTCCCGGTCAAGGATTTCGAGCAGTTGCGGGAAGCGGGCTTCCTGAAGCTGGCTGTGCCGGAAGAGTTGGGCGGCTA
>CALAGB010000233.1 GCA_937891245.1 uncultured Thermomicrobiales bacterium
CCTGGAGGAGACGGAGGATGTCTGGTCGTGCCGTGAAGAGTCGGAGCGGCATGACAAGCATGCCCGGGTAGTCGATGGCACGGCGTCGCACCAAGCAGTGCTCGTGGGCCGTGGCCAGTTTTCGGATCTCAGCCGACACGGACGAATCTTCTGGCTTGAGTCGCGCTCTCGTAACCTTGTCGGCGAGCTCGCGTGTTGGGAAACCCGAAAGATCGAACCGGGCCCAACGTGACACTTCATGGAGAAGGACCCCAGCGTCATCGGCGTCGTAGACCGCGAGTGGTCCCGGTTCAAAACCAAGGTCCTCGCTCCAACGACGAACGATGCGCAGGCCGAAGGCGTGGAAGGTTGACACGGTGACCTCCTGCGCTGCGTCACCAAGCAGGTGCTCCAGACGAGTGCGGAGGTCACGCGCGGCTCGGGTGGCGAACGTCAGGGCCAGGACCCTGGCTGGCGCTACTTGCCGCGCGACGATAACGTACGCGATTCGCGCGGCGAGGACCGTCGTCTTGCCCGAGCCTGGTCCGGCAACGATCAGCAGCGGGCCATCTTCTGCCATCACCGCCTGTCGCTGGGCCAGACTCAGTCGGGCAAGGTCCAGTAGGCGTGATCTTTGGATCACGGTTGGATTCGATCAATGTTCACGGATCTACCGGAGAGGACGGGCTCGTTGGGCGACTGTGTCGTCAACAGCGCCTCCCGGCGCCCACGTCGGTCCCATGCCGAGGGAGCTGACCACCACGTACGTGCCAGAGGGACCGTTGGGGGCGATTACGGCGCCACGACCCGGGTTCGGCGCATAGCGGAGGGCTCCCGTGAGCCCACGCGCGCGACAGAGCCTGGCGCAGGCGCGCGCCCACTCGCCAAAGATTTGCCGGGCGAGCGACTCGGGCAATCCCTCGAGGTCGACCCGTTCCAGCCGGGACACCGCCGTGGCTGGATCGCGTCGCGCGACGCGCCGGGCCTCCCAAAGTTCGTCCTCGGCCGTGCTTGCCTTGACATTCCGTCTGTAACGCGCGATCATTTTTTCGAGCGAAGCCACGTCAGGGTTGTTGGGATATTCCTTGACCAGAGGGCCCAAGAACTCAGTAGCTTGCTCAATCTGCCCCGCCTCCAGCGCCGTGCGCGCCTCGGCGAGGGCCGACGTGAGCCGCCGAGCGTGTTCTGTTTCGGCGGCTCGTGCTTGTTCCTCCGCTAGTTGCCGCGCCCGTTGTTCCAGCGCTCGCGCCAGACACGGATCGCTCGCAAGTCGTTCACGTTCTTGCCGGTGTTCGATTGCGAGCCGCTCCGCTCCGCGTTCGACGCGCGTAGCAGTCTCGACCACTCCTGTGGCAGCTGTCTGATCCTCGTCCGTCAAGGAACGCGCCGCGAACTGTTCAGCGCGCAGTCGTGTCTCGCAGGCCCGACGGCAGATGTCCTCCGCTTCGCATTGCTGGTTAGCCGCGGCGTCGTACCGTTCCAGATCACGCAGAGCACGCACTCGTACGGCTTCCTCGTGGTGCGCGATGGTGGATAACGCGGTGGTCGCAGCCTCCAGTTCCGTGATGAGCGCACCGAAATCCGGCGTTTCCTCGGACACGCGAACCGACGTCGCGTGCCCGTTCGTCTCGAGGTCGCCGACAACCAACGGCTCGTCCCTTCCAAGCACGTGGGCGAGTTCAGCGAAGCTCTTGATCACGGTCTTCTGAGTCATGATTCAGCCTCCGTTTCATGCAACCCGGCCGGTGAGATTCGCGCTGTCAGATCGGATTTCCCAACCGTTCGGACGCGCGTCGGCTTCTCGTCCATTGACCTTTTGAGTAGTAGTGAGCAGGTCGATCGGCACCGAGACGATGGGTCCCTCGGCTTGCTCGGACCCGAATCCGATCCACTCCTCGGCGAACACGGCGAGGATCGCGTCAATGTCGAGGCGCCGGCTATTTACAGCCAACGCGAGTCGGAAGACGACGCGGCAAGAGCCGTCGGACCGCTGATAGATCTGATAGCAACCAGCCAGTGGCCGCTCGGAGCCGAGGAACTGCTGGACGATGACGCCCACCTCGATCGGCGGTCTGAGGGGTGACGTCCGCTCCAACTGTCGCGCCGCGCACTTGATCTCCTGCCGCAGCGTCCGTCGCCGATGTCGCTGGGCCGTCAGCACAGCCACCGTGACTCTCGGTGGCCAGCGAGGAAGTGCGTTGCGTAGGCGGCGCACGAGGGAAAACGCACGTGTGCGCACCGCCTCTGGACCGTCTCCAGTGCATGGACTTCGGAAGTTGAAGGTATTCATCTGCCCTCCTTTCGAAAGGGGTGACTCGTTTGGGAGCCACTGGATTTGCTACTCACTCTTTTCGATGGACTGGATCGGGTATCTTGGCGAATTCAGGTGGGGCACGGGGCATGGCGATTCCTCCGTTGAATACGACATAAATCAAGTCATGGGTACCAAGACCACAAGCGGATATGAACGTGATTCGAGCGGGGCTGCGACGGAACCGGAGTAGTGGCTATCAGTCGGCGCCGACGCATTGCGCGCTCGAAGCCACTGCGTAAGGTGATGAGGGGTTCACCGAAACTCGGGAAGAGATCGTAGAACGGTGGGTCGCAGGCGATGCAGACAGGGTCGCGCACGAAACCGTTTCATTGATTTCCACCAGCCTGGGAGCCATTCCATGCGGCCCGACGTTGAGGGAGAGGTCGTTTCCGACGTGAGGAGAGCACCCGCCAAGTCATCGCGTTTGCCGCCGCGCTCGCAGGCTCATTCAGGCAGCCGCAGCGCGGCCCTTGGTGTAGAGATAGCCCTGCGTTACATCGACCACGCGCGTCGCGATTCCCTGGTCGGAGAGTCGTGGCGCTCCATCGCTCGTTGTGAGGACGGTGGCGCCGGTCCCGACCACCACGCCGTCGATCTGAATGACCTGCCCATTGGCCACGGTCAGCTCGACCCGGCGGGCGCCGCGGTCCACCACGATCACGTCGGCGTCCGCCCCTACCCCGAGGTGCCCTTTCTCCGGCAGTGCCAGGACACGTGCCGGCAACTCGCACGCCTTGGAGACGAACTGGCGCAGCGTCAAGAAGCCAAAGTCGACCAGATCCAGTCCCTTCTCAAGGATGACGTTCCGCCAGGTTCCCCCGTCGCTGGTGAAGGCGTCGACGATGAAGGCGCCATCCCCCTCAAACGCCAGGCCACGATCGTTCAGCCGCGCGGTGGCGGTCATCTGTGCGCTGACACGACTATTGACGGGAAAGCTCAGACCCTGCCGCGTCCCGGCGTCCTCCCAGATCCGCAGGTCAACTTTTCCGGTGATCTGTATGAGTCCTTCGCCGTCGCGCACATTCGCATGGCAATGGCCATCGAGGAACGCCTGCCGGATGCCATCCCGTGTTTCCGGGTAGCCCTGCAGCCGCAAGCAGTTGCGGACGATCTCGTCGGTCGGGACGTCATCCTGGCACGCTCCCGAGCAGCCGTTGAAGGGAAACAGGTGCGACTCGGTCACCACCCAGGGGATG
>CALAGB010000234.1 GCA_937891245.1 uncultured Thermomicrobiales bacterium
CGACGGAGCGGGCAGGTGCTGCGACGCGCAGGCGCCCGCGAGCGCCCCAACCAATGCGAGCGCACAGGCGACGACACCCGCTTGCTGCGCCCTTGATCGTGCCCAACCGCGTTCCCGTGGCGATGTCTCTCCCGGCTTCCGTCTATCCATCCCATCGCATCAATCTATCGTCATTTGAACGATCGGACCCATTCCGTAGCGTCGGAGCAGCCGAGCGGATGGTTATGAGAATTTGATGTGAACCGCCCTAGCTTGCATCGGACTATTCCTCTGCTCCATACTCCCCTGATGGGCGCAACCGGCCCGAGAGAGGACAGAAGGTTGGCCAGCCAGGCGCTTGAAGCCATTCGCTACCGCGCGCTCATCCGCAATCTCGTAACGAAAGACCTGAAGGTGCGGTACAAGAATTCCGCCCTCGGGTTCCTCTGGTCGTTGTTGAATCCGCTCTTGATGATGGTCGTCTTCACCTTCGTCTTCACTCAGATCCTCAACCAGAACATCCCGAAATTTCCGGTCTTCGTCCTGGTCGCCCTGCTTCCCTGGAACTGGGCTGCCGCGTCAATCACACTCGGTTGCTCGGCTCTGATCGACAATCGCTCGCTCATCACGAAAGTTTATTTCCCGCGAGTGTTGCTGCCGATCTCGATCGTCTGCTCGACGATGGTGAATTTCCTCCTGTCGCTGCCGGCGTTGTTCTTGATTATGGTCGTGTTCCACGTCGGTTTCACACCCTGGGTCTTATACATCCCGGTCATCGTCCTCGTCCAGGCGATCTTCTTAACGGCGTTGGTCATGTTCCTGGCGCCCTTGAACGTCTATTTTCGCGATACGCTGGTGCTGGTCGAGGTCGGGCTGACCGCCTGGTTCTTCATGACACCGGTCTTTTATCCGATCGAGGCGGTCGCACCCAACCTGACCGCCTGGATGTATCGCATCAATCCGATGGCGGCGATCGTGGCGGAATACCGCACGATCCTCTACCACGGCGGCGTGCCTGATCCACTCTTCATGGCACGGACCGGAGCGACCGCGGTTGTCATGCTGGTGCTCAGCTATTTCTTCTTCAACCGGCTCAACCGCAATATCGGAGAGCAGTTGTAGTGAACCGGCATGGGCATGGGTCTGGGCATGGCGATCGATCGGCCCATACCAGCGACACCGCCATCGAATTTCGTAACGTCTCACGACGCTTCACGTTGCGCCACGAACAGCGCTCGTCGTTTCAGGATTGGTTCATCGGCCTGCTCCGACCGCGTGGGACTGCGGAGGAGTTCTGGGCATTACGCGACATAACGTTCTCCGTAAGGCGGGGCGAAGCGATCGGCATTCTCGGACGTAACGGCGCCGGCAAGAGCACCTTGCTCAAACTGATGACGCGCGTGCTTGAGCCGACAAGCGGCGAGATCCTCACGCACGGTCAGATTCATGCCATGCTGGAACTCGGTGCCGGATTCCACCCGGAACTGTCAGGACGCGACAACGTCTTCCTCAACGGCAGTCTCTATGGCTTCAGTCGCAGGCAGATGGACGAGCGCTTCGATGAGATCGTCGCCTTCGCCGGGCTGGAGCGCTTCATCAACACGCCGGTCAAGCACTTTTCGTCGGGCATGTTCATGCGCCTCGGCTTCGCCATCGCGGTGCATATGGACCCCGAAATCCTCGTCATCGACGAGGTCCTGGCGGTCGGCGACTCCGCCTTTCAGCGCAAGGGCTATGAAGCGCTGCAGCGACTGAAAGCGGGCGGCACGACGATCGTCTTTGTTTCACATAATGCTGAGCAAGTGCGCTCGTTCTGCGAACGCTCGGTGCTGCTGGTCAACGGCAAGATGCTCGACATCGGCCCGACCGACGAAGTCGTCGATCACTACAATCGGATGCTGCAGGAAGAGGTGGTCGACGCCTCGATCCTGCGCGTGCGCGCCATCGACGACGACGCGACCGTGATCGACCGGCTCGAGAGCGGTCGCGACCTCGGCATCGAGGTGCTGCTCCGGTTGCCGGGCGAGCAGCACACCTCAGCGCTCTTTGTGGCGCTCGATCTCTACGACCGGCAAGGGTTGCACCTCTTCGGACGCACCAGCGAGCTGCCCGACACGTTGCCGCAGATCGAGGGGGCCGGCCCTGACACGCGCCGCATCCGGGCCAACCTGCATGGACTACCGCTCGCCGAAGGCGCCGTCACCGTCGCCGTCACGCTGCAACGCTCGGCCGGGGCCGGCGTCGACACGGTCGATCGACAGGAGACGACGGTCGAGATCGATCCGGTTGGTATGGCTGGCAACCGCGGCTTGCTCCGCCTCGACAACCGTTGGGACTGGGAAGCAGCGCCCGCCCTCGAACGCGATCCCTCCACCGCCGTACACCTCAGCCGCTGGACGAGCCGGTAAGGCAAACGCGGTCTTGAACTCCGATCGATGTCAGTTCTCTACCGGTCGGCCATCAACGCACCCGCAAACCTGACCGCCGCAACAGAAAGTCCAGGGGCACCAGCGCGATAATCACGACAAGCGAAGCCACCGAAAGAATCGCACCCGCCCGCAGGCCCGGTAGGTGATAGGCATAGTCAATCTCGTGGGTTCCAGCCGGAACCCAGACCGCACGTAACGCAACATCTGCGCGATAGAGGTGCGCTCGCTTCCCATCGACCCGCACCTCCCAACCAGGCGCATAGCTGTCCGCGAGCACAACATAGCCAGGCGCCGCCAGCGACGCGCGAATCGAAACCCTGGTGTTCTCGTAGCGGACGATCTGTGTCGTTGCCGGCGTGGTGGGGCTCTTTGCTGTCGTCTCGGTTGGAGGCGTACTCAATACGACCGTGTCGCCCAGTGAGGTAGCGTTCGCCTGGAGATAGGCGATCGCCTGGTCGTCCGGTTCGTAAACCGCCTTCTGAGCAACCCAAACGCGTGGGAACGCCGATGGATCTTCATAGACGCGGATTGGACCGTCAGAGATCAGCTGAAATCGCTGCGTGTCGCTTCCCGGATAGAGTTCGTCAAGTGGCTTGCCCACCAGAAGATAGCGAATGTTGAGCAGGTCAAATAGCGGCGATCCGGGATCCGCATTGGCCGCGTTCAGCAGATCGCAGTAATGCTTCGGGCAGAGCACGACATAACCTGAAGCACTCTCGATACCCCAAACGAGCGGCCCATTGGCCCAAACAGAGGGGATTTGCGGCCCCGGGAACATGCGGTAACGGCCGGGAAGCGCTTCCTTTTGTGCCATGAGCAGTGTTTGGACCACGGGACCGCTGGCGCCGCTCGCCCAATCGGCCCCGATATACGTATTCGGTGGACTCGCACTGTTCTGATAGACAACACCGGCAAATGCGGAGCCGAGATCGATCGCGGTAATCAGGAGGAGCAATGCGAGGGCGCCTCGCAAGGTCATCCGACCGGCCAGGTGGAGACGCACGACCAGGAATGCCGCCAGTATGACGATCCCGGCCATGACGAGTCCGTTGAGCACTGTCGTCAACGGCGGCTGCGCCGTCTGACCGACCGATGCGGCGAGCGCCAGTGCGACCAAAATGATTGCGGCGACGTCGACGATTAAAGTCCAACGCAACCAAGCGGCGAGCGTTCGAGCGCTTCTACGTGCATGCAGCGGTTCCCGGAGCGCTTTCACCCCGAATGCGGCCAGCAGGACGACGGCGAACTGCACGAGCGCGATCGCGTCGCCCGGGCGCCGTACGCGGTCGAAACCGGGGAGCAGATCAAATGCGAGATGATGGAGCCAGGCGTTCGAGCCGAAGGCGAAGACCAGCGAAATAATGGCGCCTGCCACGAGCCAGGCCGTCATCCGACGGTCGTCAGAGCGTCTTGCGCGCGACACTCCCAGGACTGCCAGGAAAAGTGGGATGAGGCCAAGATACAGATTCGTTTCGGATACATCACCGCTTGCCCAATACGCCGCCGGGCCGCGATAGCTAAAGAAGTTCGGAACGAAGGCCGTTACCAACCATTGCGGCAGATACGAGGCTGCGGACGCGGCCTCGTACGCGAATCCAGCGCGCTCGGTCTGGCCACTAAACGCGTACGACGGCAGCAACTGCACCATCGCCAGGCCAGTCCCAAGCAACAAGATCAGGAAGCCGCAGAGCGCGGTTCGTACGGCGGAACGGCGATCGAGCGACCAGCGATTCCACACCAAGACGACCGTGATGCCGACGACGAGATAGCCGGTCCCGAGAATGGTCAGCGCGTGGCCCGCGAGCGCAAGCATCCCGAAGGCCAACGCGCCGATCGACACCCAGAGAAGGCTGCGCTGCCGGACGGCTTTCGAATAGGCAAGGAGGACCCAGGGCAACCAGCTCAAACTCGAGATCGGACTCAGCTGAGTCATGTGCCACACAAAGAAGGCGCCGAAGCCCCAGGCTAATCCTGCGAGTACGCCCCCTGCTCGCGTGCCGGTGAGATGCCGTGCCAGGAAGTACATCCCAAACGCCGCCCACAGGAGATGCAGCGTCGACTGCCCTTCGAGCGCCAGGTATGGCAAGAGATCGCGCGGTATGAGCAGATGCATCAAGAAGTTCGGGGGATAGAAGAGCGCGGAGAGTGGGTCGGCGATAATCGGATATCCACCCACGACACTCGGCGACCACCAGGGGGCCTCACCGGAGCGCAACGCATGGTGAATGAACTGCTGAAACATGTAGTGCTGGTCGATCAGATCATACGGGATGAAGTGGTCGCGGCGTACGAGGATCGCCCAGAAAAAGAGGACCCAGAAGGCAGATAGGAGCAGCAGATCGACCACGGTCGGAAGAGCGCCGCGCACGACCTCGCGAAGCTGGCACCGAATCGCTGGCCGGTCGCCCTGCTGCTCCGGGTCGCGCTCATCGTGCATATCCGCTCGCTCTTCTCATCGAGCCATCCGCTCTCGACGACGACCTGTGGCTGCGCACACGCGATTGTCAGCATCGCACGACCAGCGGCTTAGGGGAACGTTAGACGATCTCACTCATCACGACGAATTCGTACGTTCGACGGTTACGACTCAAATCGTCCCAGTGATAACCGCGCCCCGCCGCTACTGGTACCGTACGAACCCCGACTGGCCGGATTGTCATTCCGCTGGATGCCAGCGAGTCACCAGCAGACACCCGAAGTACTTGGCGCTCTGGGATCTCCGTCAATGGGCGAACCGGACGGAGTAGGGGAGGAATCGCGGTCGTTGGAGCGACGACGGTACCTTGTCACCGGCCGGATGATCGGGTGCCCATGTGTCCGAGAGTCGATGACGGGGGAGATGATCACCTCTGAGTCACGGTGTGCGGCCGATTGCGTAGCCCCGTTGTCTTAAAACAGTCGGACGTTCGCCTATGCTCGACCGTACGCGGGTATCGACGCGTCGGGCCGAATCGCGCGCCATGCGAGACCTTTGTCCAGTTCATATTGACTCGCCGTCAAACAAGTCGCGACGAGGCACGACGTTCTTCGGTTGAAATGGGGGTGAAACGTCCCGAGAGACCCCGGACTGATTTCTCGTACCGGGCCGTCTGTGACTGACAGTACACTGAGGAGCAGGTTCGGAGAGAACCATGGGGGTACGGACCACTCCATACGGAGATGCGCGGAAGAGCGGCGAGATGACGGTTGCGCGAGTCCTGGTAGTCGACGACGATATGACATTCGTTCGCCGGGTGACGGTGTCGCTTGGATCGTTGGCCGAGGTCGAGAATTTGTCGACTGGCGACGATCTGCTCGGCTTCGTCCAGCTCTGGCGGCCGGAAGTCATCGTCTTGAACCTGCTGCTCGACGACCGCGATGGCTTCCAGCTGCTGGACGAACTCCTCAGCATCAAACTCTCGCCTGCGCCATACGTGCTCTGCAGCACGTCCGGCCCGGCCGCAATGACGCGTGTCTGCCCCTGTGACAAATGGCCGGTCGGCACGATTTCACGCGGCACCAAACTGCATCAGATCCGTGAGACGGTTCAAGCCGTTCTCGAATCACGGAGCGAGCTTCTGGCAGCCGTTTCCTAAGCCATCATCAATCGAGTTCAAGCGCATCGAGCGTCGTCGTGGCGATTCCGGCGAGCGCCATCTCGGCGATCGCGTCGGCCGAATCGCCCGGTTGAACCTCGACGCCACGAATCGCGTCGAGCAGCAACGTCACCCGGCGGCCCGACTTCGCGGCATCCAGCGCGCTCTTGCGCACGCAATAATCGGTCGCCAGGCCGCCGACATAGAGGTGATCCACCCGATCCGCACTCAATCGCTCCTCAAGCGTGCTGCCGTCTGGAAAGTGGCCCTCGAAGGCGGAATAGCCATCGTCTTCGGCGTCCGTTCCCTTGCTCAGGATGTTCTC
>CALAGB010000235.1 GCA_937891245.1 uncultured Thermomicrobiales bacterium
TAGAGCAGCGGACTTTTAATCCGCGGGTCCAGGGTTCGAGTCCCTGCGGGCTCACGCGTTTAGACGGCGACGAATTGGGCGCAGAAGCCTGCTTGTCTTGAGCGGGCTTCTGCGTGCCGATTAAAGGGGGTGCGCGGGCCAAGGCGTGCGTTCGGCGACGCTGGTCGCCGCGCACATGCGGTGATCTGCTCGATTGTGCGGTGAGGCACCTAGAGGCCGAGATTCGCTCCGTCGTGTACCGCCAGACCGATCTGCTCGGTGGTGACACGGCGGCCGTTGTACCAGGGGAGCCAGCGCGCCCCACGTCGGATGGCGAACGGTTTATAAACGGCATCTCGATCCCAGGCAGCACCGCTCGTACCGGGCGCAATGAGAGGGTTAGCGGGATGGCGCACCCAATCGCTTACGCTATCCGGCGACCGAGCAAGCCCGATGGCAGCGTCGTCCACATCGGCGAAGACTACATAGAACATCAGAAAACCGTTGCCGTCCGGCACGGCCTGACAGGCCCTTGTCCTGTCTCGCTCCCAAAAATGAGTCGGATCGGGGCGGAAGACGGGGGGTCGGCACGCGCGTCCAGTTGATACCATCTCGGCTGGTGGCGTAGCCGGTCGCACGCGGTTCATTACTCCGCTCCCGCCGAATGCCAGAGTCGAAATTGTTCACGTCCGTCATCCCAGAGAACATGCGGGCACATTACCGTGACCTCCGCCCACGGCTGCTGCGGACTGAAGACGGGTTGCGGATCGCGCGTCCACTGCAGGCCGTCGGGACTACTTGCATGGCCGATCCATAAGCGGCCGCGTGCCTGGCCGGTGTACCAGAGGTGGTGGCCTTCCGGGCGCTTGACCTCCGACGCTCGATTGACCTCTGACTGTCAATCGCTTGTGATATCTGGGCCGAGCGAGATTGCCGGCGAGCTCCAGGTGACGCCGTCGCGGCTCTCGACATAGGCGATGGCGTGCTTCGGCCGCCAGGAGAAACTCATGCGATACCGGTCGTCCTCTTCCAGCATGCAGAGGTCGAAACAGCTACCGAGCGGTCCGCCGAGCACGGGGTTCGCGAGCGGTTTGGTCCGGCCTGCAGTGGTTTCGCGCGCATAGGCCACTCGCCCCGGATCGGTATGGCCCGCTCCGACAAGCACGGTGGCGACGAGGCCAGCTGCCCCTGCCAGAATCCCGCGGCGCGTGTATCGGCGCGTCCGGCCGTCTCCCACCCTCAACTCTATGACATCAGAATACGCCTCAATCGCTTCCGCGTCAGGTGCGGATTGGCGTTCGTCGTTAGGACAATTTCGTTAATTCGGTTCGGTGAGCGCCTGATATTCTCAGCGGGTTGTCAGCCGCTGACACCTGACGGGGAACGTTGTGACTTCGCGTCAGGTTCGTTAGGGGTACCGGCCAGAGCTTGACGGGCTGCGCGGAGTCGCGGTGCTCGCCGTGGTGGTCAATCACGCACTGGTGGCGCTCGGCGCGCACCGGTCTATGAGGGGATTTGTCGGCGTCGAAGCGTTCGTCGTTTTGAGCGGCTTCTTCATCACGACGCCGCTGCTCGAAGAGTGGGATCGCTTCGGCCAAATCAATCTCCGGTATTTCTATTTGCGTCGTGCCTGCCGGCTGTTTCCCGCGTTGGCGATGCTGGTCGAAGCCGTCCTACTCCCTTCGATCGTGTATCTCCAGTTCTCGGGATCGGCACTCAAAGCCCATCTGCTCTGGGGAAGGTGTGCTTCAGCCCTGTTGCACGTAACGAACTGGCAACTGGCGTGTCAGTTGCCGCATAGCGATTTGTTATCCACGACATGGACCCTGGCGATTGAGGAGCAGTTCTATGTCGCCTGGACGCTGACGCTCATCATGCTCCTGCAGCGAAGCTGGACGCACGAGAGGCACCTTCGCCTCGCACTCGCCGGATTCGCCACGATGACCGTGCGGTGCTTCACACTCAAATTCGCGGGCGCTCCCTGGGTACGACTGAAAGGGACGGACCCCGGAGGTTTACTTCTGGGCTGTGCCGTGGCGTTTCTTTTTACTCAGGGGGTTCTCTCGTTCGACGCTCGCCGCTGGCGTCTCGCGGCTCGAATCGGATCTATCACCCTCGTGGCGCTGGGCGTCGTCGCCCAACCGAATCTCGAAGTGCCGCCTGGCTTCGGTCCGATGGTGGGGAGGTTGATTGTTGGGCTGCTCGCGGATCTCGCCGCCGCGGCCCTGCTGATCGGCTTGTTCACGACGATGAATAACTCTTCGTGCACCGTATCTTGCGGCTGGCTCCCCGGCTCTGGTTCGGCCGTATCTCGTATGGCCTCTATCTGTGGCACTTGCCCATTTTGGCGTACACGCCGCACACACCGTTTGGAATGCTCCTCTGGTTTAGTTCAGTGGTTGGTATCGCCGCACTCTCCAATTACACGGTCGAGCATACCTTCCGCCGGCTCGGACGGCGCTTCCGAGGCCAGGCTCCCGCGCCAGATTGGCCGGTGACGATTAACTGCGCCTATCCACGGATGTTTGGACGGCGTTGTCCGCGTTTCGTTTATAGTACCTGACAGAACACTATGGCCGTGTCGTTGGCGAACTGCTGGGGCTAGGTGAAGGGACAGAATCAATGGCAATGGAGAAGGGTACGATCGTCCTCTCCGGTGAGAACCCGAGTCTTGAATTACGTAAATCAGGGAGCGACGAGGTCGTCGCGAGAGCGAGTTACTGGCGCAGTGTGTATACGGAAGCGGGCGACGGCAATGCCCTGCTGTTCTGGCTCAGCGCGAACGCCCTGGGCGACGCCAGTGGCGAACGAAAAATGCTCTACACCGATAACCCCGCCATGGCAATGATCGTCGTCGAAAACTTCAATAGCCACTTCCCTGGCTGGCGCGATCTGAAATTCGGTGAGGTCGAGCCAACCCATGCTCGCTTCTTCCAGGAGGGCGATGGGCGCTGGTATCATCGCATCGTCGCGAATACCGGGAATGAGATCGTCGAACTGAACTGGTGGAACGTCATCGAGCACCAACACCGTATCCGGCTCGACTACGCGCTCGGCTCGAATCACTTTGATCTGACCACGGTGATCTGTCCCTGTAAAGAGGCGTCGATCTCGGTGGGAAACCAGCCGGTCGCCGGCGAGGTTCGCTGGTCTGCCGACGGCGAGAAAACACAAAGTTCCGCCTTTCTCGCCTTTGCCGAAACCTGGAGCGTGCACTAGCACCGGAGGCGAGCAGACAAAGTTGAACTGACGAGTTGGTCGTTATGTCGACGGACCGATGGGATATGTCTCATCAGCAGCGGGCGTTGTAGGAGGAGAATGCTTTATGACAGAGATCGAATACATCAGACCGCCAAAGGCGGACGAAAAGCGGCCGTTCGCGCGGGCGACGAAAGCCGCCGGATTGGTCTTTGTTTCTGGGATATCCGGTGGCGTCGCGGGAACGGCCACGGAAGAGACCCAAGCAGCGCTCAACAATATGAAAGAGGTGTTGGAAGAGGCGGGCACGAGCATGGATCGCGTTGTCGAAGTGACGCTCCTGATCACCAATTCGGCCGACTACGATGAGATAAACGCGGAGTACAAAAAGCACTTCCCGGCCGGTCTCCCGGCACGGCATACCGTCCGTTTCGGCGTGCCGACAACGGCGAAGTGTGGCTTCGCCTGCATCGCGCTGGCATAAGCTGATTCATCGCGCCGAGACGCCGAGACGCAGGGTTCGCGAATACAAAAACCTCTGCGTCTCGGCGTCTCGGCGCGAAATAATTTCCGTATGGCTACACGCGCCCCTCACCCGCAAACCGGCCGTGCGCGGTTGACGGCGGCCTGTGCGGCCGATTGTGTGAGGTCGCTGTTGGCCGTGCCCAGTGCCAGATTCGCGACCGCGGCCACGCAGTTGCCGATGCGGCTATAGACGATGTCGTAGGCGATTTCGCCGAGCGTCGGATCGGAGACCGAAAGCCGATAGGCGAGCATCTGATCGCCGACAGCCTGGAAATCGAGCGGCATCACCTGATAGGTCACCGGAGGATCAACGGAATCGTCCGTAACCTGTTCGCAGTTGACAGTCGGTTTCACCCAATCCATCCAGGCGGCCGAACCGCCCGGGGCGAACCCGATCAGCGTCTCTTGGAGATATAGCCCCTGATCCGGTTGCTGGAAGGCGCCGTTCGCGCGAATCTGCTCGATCCCACTCTCGGCGTCCGGCTTGCAGAAACCGACCGGTTCAGCGTCGGACGCAGGATCGGGCGGGACGTCCGACCAGCCATCCGGCATATCCGATACGACCAGCAGGCCACTCGTGAGCTGATCCTGGGTCGGTTGTCCGGCGGAGGCAGCCTCCGTGGGCAGCGGGATCGAGGCCACGGTCGGCGCTGCCGTTGGGACATCAGGCGGGGCTTCGGTCGGCGCCTGCGTCGCGACATCGACCGATTCGTTCGTTGCGGTAGCCAGCGGTTGAGCCGTCACAGCGGCCGCGGCTTGCGTGGCCGGCGTGGTCGCATCCACCGCTGTCGCGGGAGTCGCGCTCGCGGCAGCAGAGGTCGCCGCCGGAGTCGCGCCGGCCGGCGTCGCTGCACGCGTTGCGGTTGCCGGTAATTTGGTCACGGCTGCCGTTGCCGCGGAGCTGATCGTCGCGACGTCCGCGCTCGTCGCGCTCGGCGTCGATTTGCCGGAACCGCCGCCACACGCCGCCAGCAACATGACACTCACCAGCAGCATCGTGAGCTTCTTCACGTTCATCCCCTTATTCGCCTCGACGAAGTCAGCCATACCTCTATGCGAGCCGGGCGTCATCCTACTTCACCGGTGTACCGGTTGCCACATATGGCGCTCTCGACTACATGATAATTACAATGGAACGAATCGCGAGCCGGCGACGTCTTCTTAAAACAGAGAACGCCGACCCAGCGAAAGGGGATGAGATGCGGCCGCTGATTGCAATCATCGCCATCATCATGTTCACGGCTTGTGGTTCGCTCCCGGCCGGTTCACCGCCAGTGGCATCGGAGCGGTCCTCGTCTGCGACGGCAGGCAGCCCTGCCGGTATCGGCGCGGCGCGCACGATCGGTCAGCCAGCAACCCCAACGAGCATTGAAACGCCCAGCGACGCACGTTCAGGATCATCTGGTCAATGCACTACCATCATCCCGTCGCTTGCCGTCCCGCTCTTCGATATCTCTGTCATGAATGCCGACGGTACCGACCCGCACACGGTTTGGAGCGACCATGCGCCGTTCCCTCACGATCCCGCCTGGTCACCAGACGGCCAATTGATCGCCCTGGCAGGCACTCAGAACAATCAGCCCGGCATCTTCGTCATCCATTCCGATGGCAGCGACGCGCGTCGGTTGACCGAGAACGGGGGCGATTCCGAGCCGAGTTGGACTCCGAATGGCGCCTATGTCGTCTTCGAGCGTGAGCTACCGGGAAAGCATACGATCTTCGTGATGAATGCCGATGGGGGAAACGCCCATCCGCTCACCGGCGGCCCTTATGACGAAGCTCCCCGCTGGTCCCCGGATGGCAACGAAATCGTCTTCAGCCGCGCCGTCGACGACAAATTAGACGTCTATGTCATGGACGCCGACGGCTCGAACGTGCGGCGGCTCACCGACGATCCCGCACTCGACAGCCCGGTCACGTGGTCTCCGGACGGCCGCCGTATCGTCTTCTCGTCGAGCCGCGGCAGCCAGCCCGGCACATATCAGGTCAATCTCTATCTGATGAACGCCGATGGCTCCGACGTCCACCCGTTGGTGCTCGGAGCGGATCTGACTGGCTGGGCAAGCTTGTCTCCGGATGGCAGCCGGATCCTCTTCACCAGCAACCGAAACGGGAACTCGGATATTTACGTAGCAGATATCGACGGTTCGAACCTGTACGATCTGACCAACAACTCAGCCGACGATTCGTATCCAGATTGGTCGCCCGACGGCACACATATCGTGTTCGAGAGCGACCGGGCCGATCAGACGATCATCAGCAAACACCGCGACGGCACGCCCGAGCAAGGCACGTCATGCGTCGCGACGAAACCTGACGGTCCGCGGTCACGTCGAAACCAATGAGGAGGCGCTGGTGAATGGTCGATGGATGCCAATGTTGATCTTCATCTTCGCGCTCGCGCCTTTGATCGCCTGCGGGCCGGAACCACCGTCCGCGACACCGGCCACAAACCCGGCCGTGCAGGAGGAGAACACCCCCACCCCTGCTCAGGCACGATCCGCCAGCCCGGTCGCGGCGCAGGCGTCCGCCGCACCAGATCCGATCGTGCTACCCGCCAACGCCTCACTGCCAACGGCTGACGCGGCGATCACGGCCGCCACCCCGCTGGTTCAGGGACAGAACGGCCAGCCACCACATCCGCTCGGCGCCAGCTTGCTCCGATTGCAGGATGAACTGGACCTCGAGGCGGCTGGAGGCATCCAGCGCCTTTCTCCAGTCGATCCCGGGACGCCCGTCTGGCGCGTGGCGTTCGACCAGGTGCATTTCGATTTCAGTTGCATCCCCAATCCCGGCCAGGCATGTGACGACGCCCAGGCTGACGTCGTGCTCGATGCGCTCACCGGCGCGCATCTGGGGACGTTTGGTCCACTCGAGCGGCGGCCTGATGCGATCGTGCCGCGCAAGACGCTACAGCCGCAATGGGAGCGCCGGGTCGTCGTCACGGAGAGCGATGGCACACTCATCGGCTATGATCCAACACGTAAGCGAGAGGTCTATCGACTCAAACTCGGCGCCGATCCCGATGCCGCGCTGACGGCCGATGAACGGCAACTCTTCGCCGTGGGCGGCACGACGCTTGTCGCGCTCGACAGCGGTTCCGGTAAAGAAGCGTGGCGCGTTCAGGTGGCCAACCGGATGCGGCAGGCTGACGGTCCGGCCGCCCTGGCCATCTCGCCGGACGGCCGCCAGCTCTACCTGGCCAGCGGCAACGACAGCCGCGCCTGGGTCCAGGTCTTCGACACCACCGATGGCCACAAACTGTCCGACACCGCGCCGTTCCCGGCCTGCCCGGTTCAGCTGTTCGCCGCGCCTGACAACGGCACGCTCTTCCTCGTTTGCTGGGGCGATCCCACTATACGCCTGATCGATCTCCAGTCAGGTAACGTGCTCG
>CALAGB010000236.1 GCA_937891245.1 uncultured Thermomicrobiales bacterium
CTGCCGGCGTCAATCTCACACCGGCTGGCGTCTTCGTGCTCGGCACTGGAACCCTGATCCACGGACTGGCGCCGCGCCTCGCGTCGTCCGTCGCCTACGGCCTGGTGGCGTGGTCGTTCCTCGTCGAGGTCGTCGGTGCCGGCCTGGGCCTACCCAACTGGCTCCTCGAGCTGTCGGTTCTGCACCACATCGCCCGGGCACCGGCAACCAACGTGCAGTGGGACCACGCCGCCATTCTAGTGGCACTCGGAGTCGTCACGGCCGTCGCCGGAGCGCTGGTATTCGCTCGTCGCGACCTCAAGAGTGCCTGATCGTCGCGGACGTACTGAGAATGTGCACGACCGTCGTATGATTGCCGTGCCGCGACTAACCTCGAATAGTCCGATGAGTGCACTGACTGTCCTGGTTGCCAAATGGGGTGGAGCGGAGCGGATGAAGTAACAGGTCAGGGGTCGAATGGGGACGACGGCGGGTTTCCGATGCATGTGAGAGGTTCATGATGCCGCACATCACAATTAGGATCGATCCCGTTATCGCTCACTTTGGTCCACTGGCGCTACGCTGGTATAGCCTGGCGATCATCACGGCAATTATCGTCACAGTGGTCGTGATCCGATCCGAGTTCGTCTTTCGCGGCCCTCCGGTCGATCGCTATGAGACCTTCGTCTTCTGGACGGTGGCCGTTGGCAGTCTACCTATGTATTGTCGTCCCCATGTATCGCTTCCCGAACGGTCTGGCGCACCGCAGCCAGGCCGCGACGACGGTCTGGGCAATAAGCCTGGCGCTGACGATCGCGATTGGTTTCGGAGTCGAAATCTTGGTCCGGGCGGTTCATGCGTAATTCAGAGCGCGGCCGGGCAGAGCAGAACCGCATTCAACGACAAGCCACTATTGATGAAGACACCCCTTGTTATTCAAGGTCTTGATTCGGCTCGCATCGATGGAATCGTGGCACCCGGCGCGTCGCGGTTGGCGAGAAGCTGTTGGCAATCCCTCTGAGTTGCGCCACATCTGTCGATTCTGAGAGATATAACATATTGACGAGACCGGCAGGCGTTTCCTTCTTGGGGCGCTCCCGGTCCGGCACATATTTCACCGTGAAAGGGCTACACGCTGATCTTCCGGGCGACTTCCGCTTCTGAATCGATCGCGCGACGCAATATCTCAGCCGTCTCTTCCGGCCGCGACGGATTGACCCGGATGCCGGACCCGAGCTCAAAGCCGGCCGGGGTAGTCAGTCGCGGCAGGATCCTCAGGTGCCAGACGAAATACTGTCGGTCTTCGTCACCGATCGGCGCACTCTCGATGACGTAATTGTAACTAGGGTCAGCGAGGGCTCGTCGCAGTCCGCCAAGCACGGTTCGCAGCACCAGCGCAAGGTCGACAAGTTCTTGATCGCTTGCGTCGCCAAAAGAAGTCCGGTGAACACGCGGCATAATCCACGTCTCAAAGGGCACTGCGGAGGCGAACGGCTGAAACGCAACATATTGAGCCTGCTCCAAAATGATGCGGCGACCGCCGGCTATTTCTCGCTCGAGGACATCAAGGTAGAGACAGGCGCCGGTATCATCAAAGTATTGTCTAGCGATGTCGAAGCGATGGCGAATCTGGATCGGGACCACGGGTGTAGCGACGATCTGCGAATGCGGATGCGAGAGTGAGGTGCCCGCTGCACTACCATGATTGCGGAAGATGACGATAAGAGCCCAGTTCTCATCACGAAGCGCGCGGAAGCGGGTGCGATACGCGGTCAGCACGTCACGGACAGCCTGAACATCAACGGTTGCCAGATCCGCGCCGTGCTCTGGCATCTCGATGACCACCTCGTGCCGGCCGACGCCGGGCATCGAGACAAACCCTTGCGGACTCACGGTCCGCGACTCGCCACGATCTCCGCCCAGGACCTCAAACTTGTTGGGGACGACGCGCACGCGCCAGCCGCCATTGGAGTCATTCAGACGAAACACCTCTGCCGGCGTCTCGGCCTCATGACCGGGGCAGAAAGGGCAGTGGCTAGTATTGTGGGTAACGTCCGGCTCGTCGTTGGTGTCGTGCGGCCGCTCTCCCCGACCAGGTGCGATGACCACCCAGGTCTTCGTGATCCGATCTTGTCGCAGTTCGTTCCGAATTGACATATTCTGCAATCCAAAGGACTAGTCGCGCTAACTGCTGCCGGTGGACACGTACCGCTCGGGATCGCTCCGGAAGCGGAACTCACAGTACTCTGAGCAGAACAAGAACTCACGACCTTGGTAGGTGGCGGATCGCGCCCCGCGCTCTTCCGCTTCCAGCGCCATCCCGCAAACGGGGTCCCGAACCACTCCCTCGTGCGACCAGTCTCGGGTGCTCGGCCGCTCATTCACCAGTGCACCGATAAGCGAGAGCTCATTGAGCAGGAGACGCGGTAACAAGAAGTGGTCACGCACTCGGGCTCGACCTGATTCCGCCAGCCTGCTCGTGCGCTCAGGTTCCTTGAGTAATCGCACGATCGCGGCAGCCGTCTCCTCGTTACTGTCGACCAGCGCTCCACCGACGCCATCTGCCATCTGCAGCGGTATCCCCCCCACACGTCCGGCGACAACGGGCGTTCCCTTCCAGAGCGCCTCGGAAACCACCAAGCCAAATCCCTCTCGAATTGACTTCTGCACCACGACGTCGGAGAGCCGCTGGAACGCATTGACTTCGATGTTGCCCACGCCCGTCAAATTGGTGAACACGTGAATCAGGGGATCGTTGGCTCGTGCCGCATTAATCTGTCGGTAGATCTCCCAGCCTTCCGGATCGTCCAGCGCCATGGAACCGACCAACGCGAGCTGAAGCTCCGGTACGCGTTCGCGTGCCAGTCGATACGCCTGTATGACTCCCAGCGGATCCTTCCACGGATCGAAGCGCGACACCTGGGTCACCAGCGGTCGGTTCAATTGCACGCCAATCCAATCCAGCACCTGGCGCGCGGTACGGTCGTCGAGCAGCAGGTTCTTCGGGCTCAGTGGATCGATAGCTGGCGGGATGATTTCAACTCGCTCGATCGGCAGGTCGGGCGGCACGAACTCGGCCATGGTGAACACCGCGGCGTCGTAGTCAACGAGAAAGTCCTTAATGAAGGTCCAGATGCCCGGGTTCGGCTTGGACGTGTCGATGTGACAGCGCCAGACCCACCGCGCGTGATCTTTCCCGTGCATCTGGAGCAACCCAGCGGTCTGGGGGTCATGCAGCACGATGATGTCGTAGTCTTCCTCGAGGAGCGTCGCGTTTCGCTCGGTATTCGCGCGAAATACCTCCCGCTCGTGATCGCTCAACGCTCGCTCTGCGCCCTGCAAGCCGTTGTGGATCGCCTTGGTGACCTGGAAAAATGCATCGTCACCGCTGATGATCTTCCAATCCGCCATGATCCCCAGATCATTCATGAGCGGCACCGCCGAGCGCAATAACTCGGACACACCACCGCCGTACGGTGTCGCGTTGATCTGCAAGACGCGCAGGCCGCGCAGTGGCTCGGCCCGGCGACGAAGCTCTTCGATGAGCGAATCGGATGCCACTCCACGATAGCTGTCCAATGTGCGCCGCCCTACGTCGACGGATTGCAACATCTTACGCTCCTATAACGTTGAGCCGTCGGTACCACGCATCTGGTGGGGCATTGGCACGCCAGAGCACGAGCTCATCATCCACGATGAGCATCTAATCGAATAGTCGAACCGCATGAACCCGGTAGGCAAGCCACGCGGCATCGGCAAGAACGCTAACGGTCAGGACGCTCTCCGCCCGACTTGGTCGGGGTACGAAACGGTCCGGGTGACGCTCACGGAATCGAGGCTCTCACCGGCAGGGCGGCTGGTCGCTAGGACGCCGTCCCTGCTTTTTTCGCTTGCTCTCCGCCAACGTATTTCTCGGGATCACGCTCAAAGGCGGTCTTGCACCCGGGTGAGCAGAAGTAGTATGTCTTCCCCTGGTACGTCGACGTTGAATTGGCGGTCTCCGCCTCGATCATCATCCCGCAAACTGGATCCTTCACCTGAGCCACAATGATTCCTTCCTTCCGACTTGATGCTGCCTTTTCGATCGATCAACGAGCGGCAGCTATTGAGCCAACCGCCGATCACCAGTTCCGTAACGAAGACAGTTCCTCAGCCAAACACTCAATCACACGCAGCAGGCGTGCCTGCGCCGTTGGCTCGAATGGCCGACTGATTCGCTACCGGACAGTTCCAGACGCGTTTCAGGGTCACTCCTGCCCATTGGACTCGTTCCACTTTCCGTCTACACGATAACGCTGAACGGTAGCAGTGCGCCGATGGCTCGCCCCGTCTCTACTACGCGAAAGCCGTGCGGGGCCCGCAGGTCAATGGCTTACCGTGGGCGCCAGGTGTTCCTTATGACAAGTACGCTGTTGACTCCCATCGGTCACAAATATGTTGAGCGCAATCGCCGTGTAGCGCCTGGAGAGACGATGGGGTCTGCGCACGACATCCTGGGTGGCATCCAGGGCACGTTCAATAAGCCGAATGAGGTCGTAAAGATCGAACAGCATATGGAGCGCGACGGTAGCTGAGTGATCCGACTCCGCCACACCTTCGCCAAGATTAACATGCTCCGTCACGAAACTAATCACCGGCATCGAGCGTATTCGTAGCTCATGCCGCATTTGTTCAACCACGGCTTCTGCCTGGTTCATGCCAAGGTGCACAGCGTTGAAGATCACAAGGTCAGGTTGCTCATTTCCAGGGGGAAACGGCATCGCCCCGTAGCTACTACAGCGTACCGTGCGATATCCCTCATAGGAGAGGGCCGCCACAAGAGATTCGGCACGCGCGATGTCTGAATCGATCAGCAAGATGTTCGGAGCCACGGTACCGGTTTCCTCTCGTTGCCCGTTGCCAGTCAAGACCTGTTCACGAGTCAGAACTGCCCATGAGTGTCTGGCGCGCCTGATCGAATTGCTCTACCGTGATCTCGCCACGCGCGAAGCGCTCCCGCAGAAGGACAATCGCGCGATCTTCGGTCCGCCCGGCTGAGCCGGACAACGGCTTGAACAATGCGAACACGATGATCCCAAGTAGTGCTAGCCAAAACACGCTCATTCCGATCATGCCAACCCAACCCCAGCTACCGGAACCATTCCCGTCATACCAGCCCATCATCACGAGACTGTCCTGTCTCTTTCGCAGGTGACCCTGCCTATCTAACGCTGCGGCCATCATGTTTTTCAACAGTCCGACGTTCTGGTGTCTGCGCGACCAGCTCGGGTCGTACCCCAACTCTCGATCACGCACCTGGATCATAGCGGTCCGGTCTGAGTGCCTGCTGAACGGTTTCTGAGAGTTTCCTGTGGAATGGATTCATCGACGGCTCTATCGGGCGGGAGGAAAACATCTGTCACGGAGCAAACGTACGCTGTTCACCGCAACCGGTAACTCAGACCGGTGACTGTACTAACTCCAGGTGCACGCATTCCGCAGTCAAGACATCCGCCCGGTCGACATATTCGTCCGCTGGCATCTCTCCCAAGGATCTCCCGCCTGGGCCAGCCCAAAGGGGTACATGCATCAAATTTCCAGAAGGCGATCGCAAATGCCCAAGCCGCCCCGCAGTCAAACGAGTCATGACATGCAGCAGTGCATTCGAGCTTGCGGTGATTGTCATGACGTGTGTCTCCAGACCGTCGTCAACTGCAAGTAGTGGCCGGCAATCACTCCGAGGCCTCGCACATCAGCGTACCGCTTGGCTGTGCAGGCATTTACACGACGAGCGTCAGCACCATGCTGCTTGGAGATGAAAACCTGCGCTGAGAGCTGCCGCCGCTGCGCGGAGTCTTGTCGTCGAATGGCGGCGTGATGCGAGTTTGCTCGAAAAGAAGGGGCCAAAGGGGACAACCGATGTTACCGGTCACTAGACGACACAGTAGCTTCCTCACCCGATCGCTTCTTACGCTTGGGTTGCTCGTCGGGATGTTCACCGTCGTGGTGACACCGGCCGCGGCCAGTGCTCCGGCCCCAAACCCTGAGACTGCCCAGTATGAGGTCGACTTCATGCAGCAGATGATCGATCACCATACGATGGCCGCCGTGATGGGCACGGTCTGTCTGCCGAGGGCGGTCCACGACGAACTCCGGCAGACGTGCACCGATATCATCACCAGCCAGGGCCGGGAAATCGTTACGATGGAGTCGTGGCTAGTCCGCTGGTACAGCCAGTTCTCGGTACCGAGCCTGACATCTGGTGAGATACACCAAGTCGCGCAATTGGCGTCGCTGCGGGGCGGAGAATTCGAGATGGCCTTCATGCAGCAGATGAGCATGCACCACGAGATGGCCATTGAGATGGCTCAGACATGCGTTGCGCAGGCATATCACGGAGACCTGGTCAACCTCTGTCAGAACGTCATCACGGCTCAGCAGGATGAGATCCAGCAGATGCAAACCTGGCTCTGCGACTGGTACGGCATCTGTAAGCAGGACTAACAAGCGAACCATCACCTTCAACCCTGTGCAGCGCATCCCCACACCAAGAATCCGGTGTGGGGATGCCGCTTTCCCGTGGCGACTGTATTAGCTCATCCGAGTGCGAGCGGGCGTCGAGGTGCAACGCAAGATCTTTCGGGATATCGGCGCCCACTCAGACGGCAGGTCCCTTCGGCTCGTTTCGTGGCGGAGTCGGTCATGTGTCTCCCGTACTGGTGATCACGCCGCAGTTGCTGGGACGACGTGCCGTCGTCGGGCAAGCAACCATCCGATAGTCACGATGGCCACGACGCCGGCGACCAGAGCGATCACCTGTGCCTCCTGCAGGCCCCAGAACCAGATGCGCTCCTGGCGCACGAAGCTGATCAGGAGACGGCCCGGCGCGTAGATCGCGACGAAGGTTGCAAAGAGGACGCCTGCCGGGAGATGATGACTGCGCAGTCGCCAGATCACAGCGAAGACGAGCAGGTTGAGCGCCATATCGTAGACCGGGTAAGGATGGGTCGGCACACCCAGAAGGTCGTGCGGCAGGAAGGCGTTCGGGTTGGTGTAGACGAAGGCAAAGGGCGAACTCGTCGGTGCACCCCAGGCATCGCCGTTGACGATGCAACCGAATCGCCCGAAGGCCTGGGCCAGGAGCAGACCTGGCGCGATCGCATCGATCATCGGCAGAAACGGAATCTCGTAATATCGACTCAAGACGGCCACGGTGAGAAAGCCGCCGGCCACGGCGCCATAAATCGCCAAGCCGCCCTGGTCGAAGGCCAGGATCTGCTGCGGGTTAGCGAGGTACCACCCCGGGCGATCGAGCACGTGGAAGAGACGGGCGCCGAGGATGCCGCCGGCAACGGTCCACAAGACGAGTGAATCGTACCGATCCAAAGGCAAGCCCTTGCGCTGGAACTCCCGTTTGGTCACAACCACCGCGATCACGATCGCCATGAGGATCGCCAGGCTGTACCAACGCAGCGCGAGCGGCCCAAGGTGAGCGATGACGGGGTCAATGCCGATGGTAATGTGGAACATGATCCCTCCGAGGGGAGCCTCAAGCCAATCCGTCTTGAGGCTCCTTGCGCATCGAAGACTATTGGCCGTACCAGGCCTTACGCCACTCCTGCATCTCGGCGATCTCGCCCTCTTGGGCGCTGATGATGTTCTGAGCGAGCTCTTTGAGTTCAGGTCGCTGAGTTGTCTGGAGGATTTGTTGGGCCATCATGATCGCTCCTTGATGGTGGGGGATCATGGCGTCGATGAAGGCCTTGTCGAAGGGTTGCGCCGTCTTTAGTGCATCCACATCCATGTCCATGCCCATCTGCTGATTCGACATGCTGTGTCCCATCGTGGGTGTCGCTGTGCCGAACCACGCCTGCTGCCATTGCTGCATCTGGTCGATCTCTCGTTGCTGGGCGGCGATGATGTCCTGGGCCAGTTGCTTGATCTCTGGGTGTTCGGCCCGCCCCTGGGCGATCGTGGCCATATCAATTGCGGCTTGGTGATGCTCAATCATCATCACGATGAAGCTCTGATCGTCGAACATCCCCATGCCCGCCATCGGTGATCCGATCATCGATCCCATCCCGGCTGAGGGCGAGGCAATCGAGCCTGTAGTGGAACCAATTGCGGTTCCCGTCGCCGACATTCCAGTTGCGCCCGACGTCGGTGAAGACTCGGTACTGTTTCCACCGCAGGCGGCTAGAATCGCAATGAGTACAAGACTGCCAAGCGTCACAGCAATTCGACGCATGATCTTCCCTTCAATCAACTCTTCGCGTGTAGGAATGCACGGCCCCGGCTGCGAGCCGGTGCCGAACTCATAGTGTGAAGCGCTGCAGAAGGGCTTGACGTGCTGGTCCAGTTGTAGGGGGGAATCCGCATTGGTGCGGTCGTTCAATCGAATGACCGACGATTGCGAACAAGGAGAGCGGTGCGGTGAGTGCGGCCGATGGAGCACCGTTCTCGAGCTTGGCCGTGGCTACAGGACATGCATTGCTCTGAGAGGAACCTGGCATGACAACTGTTCCGAGTTGAGCCATTGCGCCGTGGGCGGCATCCTTCGTATGCGTACCGTTGATATTCGTCACGCCAGTCATCGATGTGGTGTCATGCCCAACATGGACTAGCGTGAGGTGAGCAACGACGATAAGAATGAGCAGCACCACCCGGGGTGGTGCTGCTGGCGCGTCAAGCCGGTGACGAGATTGCAACGCGTACATCACTCAAGAGCTTACTTGTTGAGATTACCGGGCGCCACCTAACCTCAACGATCATGATAGGAGGGTCGATGACTCCGGAGACTGGAGACCAAGAAGGCGCAACAGCCGCAGTCCCTCGCCATTAGTGCTTCGCCGGACGAGAAGGCTGCGCGTATCATCGTGTCGCTGAGGTCCCTCCTGTGCATGAAGCACCCGGCTCCGGCGTTTGCGGTCCTTGACGGAAGGCGCGCACGAACTGATCGAGGCGGGAATCACTGGCTGAGTCGAGCGTCAGTTGGCGGCCCCAGGCGGATGCCACTACGGGCGCCGGGAGGTCGGGGTACGGGCTCACCAGGACGTGGGTCTGCCCATCAGCCAGCTTGCGCAACGTATCGATCTGATCTCCTGGCAGGTCGGGCCGGTAGGTGATCCAGACGGCGCCGTGCTCGAGCGAGTGGACGGCATTCTCGTTGGCAACCGGTTTGGCATAGAAGCCGCAGTTCTGCCAGACCGGCGAATGCTCCCCTCCAACTGGCGGTGTCTGGGGGTACGAGACAGGATTTTGCGTGTGGCCGCGCGGTACGTCGGCAAAGGTCTGGACACCTGCCGGCGCCTCCCGATCACGCTGGCCTTGGACGTAGGAGAACAGGCCGTAGCCGACGCCGGCAACGACCAGCGCCGCGATAATCGCCAGCCCAAGGCGGTTCCGTAACTGCTGACGTCGCCGTTGCTCAGCCAGCCGCCGCCGCTCTTGGCGGCGACCGCGCACCGCATTGGACCGTCGTTCAGTGCGCCCGACTTGTGTGTCATCCCCCACGCTCGTCACTTCTCTCTCATGGTCCACCGCTTCAGGATCTCCTAAATCGATCCCGAACGGCATCGAACACTCGCCGCAAGTGCCGAACCAGGTAGGATCAACCCGCCTGGCGCTCGGCCATTATGCTTCGTAAGCTTACCGAGGGTAAGCCATGTTGGCCATCTTTCTTGACGCCCCTTTCGATTCGGCTTACACTCAGTAAGCGTTTTCGCGCGAGCACAGGCGGACGCCGAGACGTCACGTGAGGAAGGAACGAGGGTTACGCCGAAGATGGTAGCTGGTTGCGAGGATGTTCTCGATCGGTCCGGCGGCCTCCAGGGAGAACCAGCATTTGCTAAATCAAGTCCCTGAGACTGGGCAAGCGAGCAACGCGTACTTTGCGAGCAGATTCGTCATCGGAAACTGGCGATTTCATGGTCTTACTTTGGATCGATCGCGGAGATCTTGATGAATGCGATAGCACGTGCGTATGATCGGATTTCGGAATGTGGACAGGAGCCAGCTTGATGATGGACGGAGATTACATGATGCCGTACGGTGGTGATACCGCACTGGGGGGTCAGTAGAGAGATGGCAAAATCTGCGTCTCCTGCGTCCACCAGCCGGATTCGCCGCCGAGAGGAAGCTCAGCGCCGGGTCCGCAGACAACGGCAGCGACGAAATGCCGGTGTGGTGGTCGCTGCTCTCGTCGTAGTCGGTTTGATCGCGGGCGGTTGGTGGCTCATACGCGATTCTGGACCATCGCAGGCGCAGGCCCTTTCCCAGCTCGATACCCAGGACTTTCACTCGCTCGCTTTTGACCCAACCGACTCTAACACCCTCTACTTTGGTCATCATCAAGGTCTCAAGGTCAGTCACGATGGTGGTAAGAGTTGGCAGGACACGGCCGTGAAAAACGCCGACGCTATGGAGTTGGGAATGCCCTCGGCTGATGCTGGCCGGCGCTACATCGCCGGGCACAATGTCTTGCAGATCAGCACGGATGGCGGTCAGACCTGGTCCGTACCCTCCACCAATCTTCCAGACGGGGATTTGCACGGTTTTGCGGTCGCACCATCCGACCCGAATAGACTCTACACCTACGCCGTCGGCGCCAATAGTTTCTTCACGAGTGCCGATGGCGGCACAAATTGGGAAACGCGCGCGCTGCCGGCGGGAGCGGCCGGAATGCTCCCGCTCGCGGTCGCCCCGGATGATCCGCTCCACGTCTACGCCGGTGTTGGGAATCAGATCGCTGAGAGCCGTGATGGCGGCAAGACCTGGCAATCAATGACTGGACCAGGTGGGTTGGTCGCGAGCCTCGCAATCGGGCCGGCGGCACCGACGACATTCTACGTGGGAACTGAGAACGGGCTCTGGAAGCGCACAGGGAACGAGGCCTGGCAGCAAGTACCGGTCACAACGGCTGGTGCCGTCCTCGCGCTCGCAGTGAGCCCGAGTCAGCCCGAACACATCGCCTTGTTCGATCAGAACGGCAACTTCTATCGCAGTGACGATGGCGGGCAGACCTGGGCACAGTAAAGGCAAAGTAAAAGAGAGGCCGCACCATGGTGGTATGGATGATCATCATGATGCTCCTGATGTTGCTCGTAGCCGTGCTCGTCATCTTCGGCGCGGTCTCCCTGGTTCACTCGGTTTTCTGGCGCGCAGACACGAACCGCGACCATGCGCATGATTCGCTGCGGGAGCGCTTCGCTCGTGGAGAAATCGATGAGACGGAGTATCGCGAGCGACGTCGCGTGCTCGGATCGGAGCGAGACCAATGACCATTCGCCGATTCGACTTGGGAAACCGTGGGCTTGCCCGTGTCCTCGGAGAGCTCCAGGCGCAGATCTTGGAGGTCGTCTGGCAACTCGGGCAGCCGACTGTCAAGGAAGTGGCGGTCGCACTGGGCGAGGGCGTTCACGTCAAGACCGTCATGACGATCATGAACCGCATGGTCCAGAAGGATCTCTTGCGCCGTCATCGTCTCGAACGGCACTTCATTTACGAGGCGGTCCTTCCTCAGGAGGTCTTTCTCCAGCAGGTAGTTTCTGAAGTCCTAACTGGTCTGCTCACTGATTTCGGAAGCGTTTCTCTGGTTCATCTTGTAGAGGAAGCCACCCCACAGCAGCTTGATGAGTTGGAACGACTGATTGCCGACCGACACACGCAGGGGATGAATCATGATCCATGGCTCTCGGTTTAGCGCTCTCCTCAGTCACTACTGGGTGGCCGCGGTCGCCGTAATTGTGGCCTCGAGCCTCGCCGCTTGGCCATGGATACTCGCGCCTCTTGCACACGCGTACGCGCGATTCTGCGCGCGCCTCCTGGCCAGTGGTCTCCTGCTTCACCGCGTCCCGCCTTATGTGAGCGCCACGATCGTGGCCGGCGCCCTCGCCATGGCACTCACTGCCGCACTCCTCGTCGCTCGGCAGTTCATAGGCCAGCGTCATTTGGTGCTCACGGCAATGGCTCATCGCCGGCCACACGTTGCGCACTTGGAGGCGGTCGCCGCGCGTGCGGGTCTCTCCGGACGGCTGGTCGTAACTCAGGATCGGCGGGCGTACGCCTTCTGCGCAGGGTTCCACGTACCGCGTGTCTATGTCAGCGAGGGGTTGCTCGACCTCCTCACACCTGCCGAGATCGAGGCCGTCTTGCGCCACGAGGCCCGCCATCTCCAGCAGCGGGACCCGCTTCGTCTCTTCCTTGTCAACCTGCTGAGCGTCCTCCTAAGCCCGTTCCCGGCAATCGGCGCGTGGATCGAGCGGACTCGGATTCGCATGGAGTTGGCTGCTGATGAGGCAGCACTCGAGGAGCTACCCGTGACGGTCCTGGCAAGTGCTCTCATCAAAGTGGCGCGTGCGTTCTCGGGATCGGCACAACACTCTGTCGCGGCAGGATTAACCCCGACAGGCGCGCGGATCGATGCCCTGCTCGGACGCCCGGTGGTCGTTCCGTTTCGGCGGTCTGACCTGCTCGTAACAGGCTTCGTGCTGCTCGCCCTGCTCGGCATGTTCGCGCAACTCGCAGCGGTGCCGCCCCCGATGGCACACCTCTGTCCGGCCTGCCGGCCCTTCTAGGTGCTGGGCGGTCAAGGAGCATCGTAATGAACGGTATGAACGGGATGACGAACGGCACGATGGGCTCGACCGGGCACGTTCCCTGGGGCTGGGTTTTCGTCCTCACTGACTGCCCTAGAGCATCGGCAAGAATCGAATGACCTGCGGGCGTCCGATGGCAGGTATCTCGCTCGCACGTCGACATGATATGCTCGTGCCATGAAGAGGAGAATACGCGCTGCCACCATTTCTCGACTCTGCCTCCACCGAATGGCGCTCCTGATAATCGCCGCATTGATCAGCCTTACCTCCTACTTCTGTATGCCATCCGTTTCCGTGGCGCCGGGGCCGCTAGCGTTACACGTCGCGGCTGCGACCAGCCGCGATCTTTCCGTTAGTTCGCAACGTCCGGTGGCGTACGAGAACTCTTCCTCTCAGGTGAGTTGCTCGCCCATGGAACTGCGTTCAGAGCAACCCGGTCCCACGCTCGTGGGTTCGGCATCGGTCGCCCCGACGAGTGTCGTCCCCCTTCGAATCGTCGCGATGCCCTCCACACCGCTCGTACAAGGTTATGTGACCAGCCTCGAACGACTAACGCTCCTCCAGCGTTTCAGACTCTAATCACCTTCCAGGCAGTTCTCGATCGCCGACTGAGGCATCAAGAACGCGCCTCGTCGCATGGACGAACAAATGTTTGTGCCTATCGAGTCGGAAGGTGAAAATGGAGTCATCGCGAGTAATGCTTAGTCGTCGACGGTTGCTGTGGTTTGGCGGTACCGGGATGGGAGCCTTGGCTCTCGCTGGTTGCCGGATCGAACGGTCCTCTGAAAGCAGGTCATCCTCGCCACCCATCGCAGTGGCTGGAACTCCTGATCCAAGCATCGCTCCGACTGGCCAGACGCGAGAATATACGTTGGAGGCCGGAGAGCTTGCCGTCGAACTCGATGGGCAGCAGTTCACGACGTGGGGCTACAACGGCGGGCTTCTTGGTCCGGAAATCCGGCTCAAAGAAGGTGATACGCTTCGCGCAACCGTGTCCAATCGCTTGCCTGAGAGCACCACAATTCACTGGCACGGCCTGCCCATCCCCAATCGGATGGATGGCGTTCCGAACGTCACGCAACCTCCGATCAAGCCCGGCACCAGCTTCACTTACGAATTCGTCGCCCCAGTTTCCGGCACCTTCATGTATCACACCCACGTCGGGCTTCAGCTTGATCGCGGGCTCTTCGGTCCATTGATTATCGAACCTGCCCGCGAGTCGCTGAGCTACGATCAGGAATTCACCCTCGTGTTGGATGACTGGCTCGATGGACTGCCAGGCACACCAGACGATGCGATGCGGCAGCTCGTCGCCGGAGGCGACCGGATGATGGGCGGGATGTCCGGCATGACCGGTATGGGTCAAATGGGCGGTGGACCGGGTACACCCCCTGCCGAGAGTCCACCTGATCTCGTCTACCCGCTCTACTTGATCAACGGGAAGCCAGGTACCGCGCCGCAGGAGGTCACGGTCAAGCGAGGAGATACGGTTCGGTTGCGTCTGATCAATCCGTCGGCCGCTACGATCTATCGTGTTGCGCTGGCCGGTCACCGGTTGACGGTGACCCATGCGGACGGCCAGCCGGTCGAACCGGTGGACGTGGACGTGGTTCG
>CALAGB010000237.1 GCA_937891245.1 uncultured Thermomicrobiales bacterium
CAAGGTGTACTGGGCAAGTGCGGTCACCGACGTCTCCTCTCACAAAATACGCCGAGCGCGTACAGCTTCTCAGGGGGAGCGGCCACCTCTCTGGATTAGCGGCATACCCCGGAAGGGTATTGAATAGTAGGCTATGCCCCCTGCAGGTATCTGTCAAGTCAACATGAGGCGGTCTCTACCTGGCGGCGCTCGGGCTGCCCGGCCCCGCCCTCGGAGTGACCATCCGCGCCAGCGCAGGGGCAATCGCAGCGCTTTTCGAACGGCTCTTCGTTCCTCAGATCCTCGTCGAGCTGCTGCCGCCCTCCTGGCGGGCCGCGTTGGGCCCTTATGTCCCAATGAAGACCGGCAGCCAGATCTTCAGCCTGTGTTACAGAGCAGAGTGCTGGGAGGCCGGTCCGGCTTCGGCCTGTTCCGTCTCTACTCGGTAGTGGCTCTCGGATTCGGGTTCATCGCGATCAACCGTCGTGACGCGTAGAGCAGTGACGCTCGCGCGGTCCATCGCTTCATGCGGCATCGAGAAGATCGAGTCGAACCGGACGACCTTGCCGAGGAGTCTGAACAAATCAGTGGCAACGTTCGCTTCGTCACTAAACCCGCTGCGAAATCTCTGGTAGACTCGTGCCCAATGCGTAGGGTAGTTGGCCAGCCACCACTATCGGGCAGACTCAGTTGGACGATGGTGCTATCGCTCCTAATCGTCTTGCACCTCACCTTCTTCCATAGTGGACACTCCACGGACTCGCCGTCGGCATCTCCTCCGCCCAGCACGCCCCACCTGACCCTTTCGGCGCTAGGGCAGTGTAGGGCAACCGTCTCAGCTATTGTGCAGCGTCAGCCCTGCCCAATTCCAAATGTGTCTCTACAAAGCGGTGTGGCATCGTTTGGTTCACCAACGTGCTTGACGCCCATTGCGTTGTCGTTCCACACGGTCCCACGGGCCGTTGTATCGCACCCGGTTCGACTGAACGGTCCGGAACGGCAGGCGTTACTCCAGCGATTTCTCTTATGATCGAAGAGTCGGTCGATGAATCGACGCGACGAACCAGAAGGCCTTATCGGAACAGACGGGGCTTTTCAGCAATTGGGGAAAGGAACGCCAATGCGGCGGATACTCATGAGTTTGATCGGGGTTGCGTTCGTACTGTTGTTGGCGGCGTGTGGAGGAAGTTCAGCAAGCCCAACCGCAACGCAATCGTCATCGGGAGTGGTACCGACAGGAATGAGTGGACCGATTGGGACGCCGGGAATGGCTGCTTCTCCTAGTGCCGGAATGCCAGGGATGATGGCCTTCCCCGGCACCGAGATGGGCACGGCGACCGGTTCGTCGATGGCAGGGATGGGAATGCTTGATGATCAGAGTTTCCTGGCCCTTATGATCCAGCATCATCAAGGTGCCATCGATATGGCGAAGATCGCCCAGGAGCGTGCCGAACACCCAGAAATCAAGCAGCTTGCCCAGGGCATCATCACGGCACAGCAGGGTGAGATTGACCAGATGACGGCCTGGAGTCAGGAGTGGTTCGGCACGGCAACCCCAGTCGCGGATCAGACGATGTCAAACCAATCAATGGGGATGGACATGGACATGAGCGCGCTGAAGACGGCGCAGCCGTTTGACAAGGCATTCATTGATGCCATGATACCTCATCATCAGGGAGCGATCATGATGGCCCAGATGATCCTCCAGAGTACACAGCGACCTGAATTGAAGCAACTCGCCAACTCGATCAGAACGGATCAACAAAAGGAGTCCACGATGATGAAAGAGTGGCGAACTGCCTGGTACGGCCAGTAACGATCAAGAGCCCAGGCGGGGTTCGCATCCCCGCTTGGGTTCCGTCGTTAGCCGTCGTGAGGCTCAGCACGTGCCCTGGCTCAGTAGAACATGGTGTAATAGAATCGCTGGGTCGCGATGTTGACCCAGAAGAACATATTCGTCAGGTACAGCACACCCATCCCGATCAGCACCAGCCCACTTATCCAGTTGAGCAGCCGGTAGTGGCGCCTCACCCAGCCAAGCACGCCCAGCATCCGGCTGAAGCCCACGCCGGTTGCGACAAACGGAATCGCCATTCCGAGCGAATACAGCAGAAGGAGCCAGGCCCCCTGTCCGAGCGTTTGCGTCGTCCCGGCGTAGAAGAGGATCGCGGCCAAGATGGGTCCAACGCATGGTGTCCAACCGAAGGCAAAGAGCATTCCGAGCAGGGTCGGGCCAACGGGACCCAGCATCTCGGCAGACAGATGAATCCGCCGCTCTCGATAGAGAAATGGTACGTGCACCACTTCAAGCACCAGCAATCCCATCCCGACCATGATCACCCCAGCGATCTGGTTAATGAGCTGGCGGCTCGGACCGAACAACCCGCCGAAACTGGCCACGACGAGACCGAGCAGAACGAAGACGAAGACGAACCCGAGCACGAAGAGGAGCGACGTGCGCAGGGTTTTCAACGTATGCGCCCGCCCGCCGGCCACCAGTTCATCGATTGAGGCGCCGGAGACCAGAGAAATGTAGCCGGGGATCAGTGGCGCGACACACGGCGAGAAAAACGAGG
>CALAGB010000238.1 GCA_937891245.1 uncultured Thermomicrobiales bacterium
ATTAGGCACGCCGCCAGCGTTGTTCCTGAGCCAGGATCAAACTCTCCATCAAGTTGCCCATACGGGCATGTCTGACTGAGTAGTCGACCCAAGCTATCCCTCATACGAATTGCTCGTACTTGGGGGCATTCGATCACGCTTCAATTGTCAAGGTGCCTGGGAAACAAAAACGCCCGCTTGGAAGACCGCACGCGATCTTCGCATAACGTGCTGCCGCGCCTAAACCGACCGCCAGCCAATCTCTTTGAGTTCAGCCAGCCGCATTGTGTGTCATCAGCGGCTTGTTTCTCGGCCGCCGTAATCAGCGACGAGGCGTAGTATAGCACAGCCTTTCACGACTGTCCAACCCTTTCCACGCGGATTTTGCACGCAAATCGCTTGACCGAATTCGGCTTCCGTTCGATACTTGGCCGGTTATTACTTCACCGATTCCGCAATCTTGGTGAAAGGATTGGATCCTCTTTATGAAACCGATCATTGGTATCACTCCCTCGCCGATTGCCGAGGAACTTCCGCACGGCACGTTCTATCGCTATGCGCTCTCCACCAACTACTCCGAAGCGATCGAAGCGGCCGGCGGTATCCCGGTTATCCTCCCACCGCAGCAGGGCAACGTCGACGAATTGCTCGATCTGGTCGATGGGCTACTCCTGAGCGGCGGCGGCGACATCCGGCCGGATCGCTATGGCGACAATTATGTTCATGAGAAGACCTACGGCATCCACGATCTGCGCGATGAGCTTGAGTTGCAGCTGGCACGCGCCGCCGTCGAGCGCGATCTGCCGGTGCTCTGCATCTGCCGCGGTATCCAGGTGCTCAACGTCGCCCTCGAAGGCACACTCATCCAGGACGTCGCCGACGAATACAGCGATCAAGTGGAACACCGCCAGCACGCCAAGGGCATCGCTTCAAGCGAGCCGAGCCACGAAGTGCGGGCCGAGCGCGACTCACTTCTCTCAGATGTTTATGACGCGGACACGATCCAGACCAATTCCTTTCACCACCAGGCGTTGAAAGACGTCAGCCCGGAACTGCGAGCGATCGGAACCGCGCCCGATGGTATCGTCGAAGCGGTCGAACGACCCGAAAGCAGCTGGGTACTCGGGGTGCAGTGGCATCCGGAGATGATGTTCAAGGCGCACGACGAACATCTCAAGCCGTTTGCCAGCCTGATCAAAGCCGCGATCGCCCACCAGGCCAGGACCGAAAAGGGCCAGCTCGCGGTCCACGACTAGAAGTCGCGTTCCGCTCGATACGAAGAACGGGGTGGCGCTCTGACGCCACCCCGTTTTCTTGACGCTACATTTGCGACTGATGATCAGGCGTCGAGGCCATGATGGCTGGACGACGCACCGGCCGCAGCGACTTCCCGCGGTTGTTCGACCGCATCATCGGTCGAACGGCCGCGCTTCCCTCGTGCCTTGATGACTGATGGAAGCGCCGCGCGCAACACATCGTCCATGTTGTCAACCAGCACGAACTTCATGTTCTCCTTGAGCGATTCCGGCAGGTCCTCAAGATCCGGCTCGTTTCGCTTCGGCAGGATGAACGTCGTGATGCCGGCACGTCCGGCCGCCAGCGCCTTTTCCTTGATACCGCCAACGGGTAAAACCTGGCCGCGCAGCGTGATTTCGCCGGTCATCGCCACCCGATCTTCGATCGAGACGTTGGTCAGCAGCGACACGAGCGCCGTCGTCAGCGCGATACCGGCCGACGGTCCGTCCTTCGGGATCGCTCCAGCCGGCACGTGGATGTGCAGATCGCTCTCCTTGAAGAAGCCTGGATCGATACCGATATCTTCGGCACGCGAGCGGACGAAGCTGAGCGCTGCCTGCGCCGATTCCTTCATCACATCGCCAAGCTGCCCCGTCACGCTCATGTTGCCGCGACCGGGCATCTTCGTTGCTTCGATGAACATGATGTCGCCGCCGACCGCGCTGACGCCGACACCAACCGCCACACCCGGATCAGCTGTTCGCTCTTCCAGCATTTCATAGAAGAAGCGAGGCTTTCCAAGGTATTCACGCACCTCGTCGACACCGATCTCGTCGGGCACGTCCTTGCCTTCCGCGATCCGCGTCGCGATCTTGCGCGCCACGTTGGCGATCTCGCGTTCGAGATTACGCACACCCGCCTCGCGCGTGTGTTGCTGGATAATCGCCAACAGTGCGTCGTCGGTCATCGAGAAGCGGTCGGTCCCGAGCGCGTGCCGCTTCAGCTGCTTCGGCAGCAGGTACTTGCGCGCGATGTGCAACTTTTCATCGTCGGTGTAGCCGCTCAGGAACAAGATCTCCATGCGGTCGCGCAGCGGCGCCGGGATCGTGTCGAGCAGGTTCGCCGTGGCGATGAACATTACCTTGGAGAGATCGAACGGCACATCAAGGTAGTGATCGCGGAACGTGTCGTTCTGCTCCGGATCAAGTCCCTCAAGCAGCGCCGACGAGGGATCACCCCGCCAATCGGCACCAAGCTTGTCAATCTCATCCAGCACGAAGACCGGATCATTGGTACCGGCCCGCCGAATCGCCTGGACGATCCGCCCCGGCATCGCGCCGATGTACGTGCGACGATGTCCACGAATCTCGGCCTCATCGCGCACGCCACCAAGGGACATCCGCGTGAACTCGCGACCGAGCGCATGAGCGATCGACTGCGCCAGACTCGTCTTACCAACTCCCGGAGGACCGACGAAGCACAGGATCGGCTCGCGATTGTCGTCTTCAGCCATATCCCCGGACGTCACCGCTTCCTGGCGCAGGCGACGAACCGACAGATACTCGAGGATGCGCTCCTTGAGCTGTTCCAGGTCGTAGTGATCTTCGTCAAGAATCACGCGCGCCTTGGCGACATCGATTTCGCCTTCGGTGCTGCGATTCCACGGCATGCTCGTCATCCAGTCGAGATAGGTACGGATCATGCCGTATTCCGCCGCGGCCGGTGGCAACTTGCTCAGTCGATCGAGTTCGCGTCGCGCTTCGCGCTCCGCCTCTTCCGGCATGCCGGCTTCATCGATCTTGGCCCGTAGCTCGTTGACCTCGACCTCTTGCTCATTCGTTTCACCCAGCTCACGCTGGATCGCCTTCATCTGCTCGCGCAGGTAAAACTCGCGCTGTGTGCGACCGACCTCTTCCTGCACCTCACCCTGGATCTTTTTACCGAGTTCGAGCAGGTCCAGTTCTTTGCTCAAGAAAGCGCTCAACTTCTGGAGCTTCGCCTGCGCGCTGTCCAGCTCCAGCAGCATCTGCCGCTCTTCCGGCTCCATGCGCACATTGCTGGCGATGAGATAAACGAGATGGATCGGGTCGTCGATATTGAGCGCAGCCGTCACCAGCTCATCCGGCAGGTTCGAAACGACCGCCACGAGCCGCTGGAAGAGCTCCAGCGTATTGCGCATCAGCGCACGCACCTCGACGGAATCTTCCGAATCTTCCGGGATCTCTTCGACGCGAGCCGTCAGATACGGCTCTTCGCCCACCCATTCGACGATGCGAATGCGGCGCAGACCCTGGACAGCCAGGCGCACGGTGCCGTCGGGAACGCGCATCATCTGATGGATATTCGCGGCAGCACCGATCTCGAACGTCTCGCCCGGGCCGGCGGCTTCCTCCGTTGCATCCTTCTGCAGGACGAGCGCGACCATCCGATTCCCGGAAACGACCTCATCGATGAGGCGCAACGAGCGCGGCTGACCGGCTGCCAGCGGAACCAATGTCAACGGAAAAACGACGGTGCCACGGAGTGGCAGGACCGGCAAGATGCTCGGCGTCGCCTCTTCTTCTTGTTCGATCGCTTCCTCTTCGGGATCGTCGAACACTGGCTCGTCGTGTCTGAACTGTTCAACCATTAAGTCTTACCCCTCCTGCATTGGGGCAGGCGTCTCCGACGCACGCGGCACGATTCGAGTCGCTTGCGCACGAGGTAACGTCACCGTCAGGAAGCCACCCTGGTAGGACGCTTCCACTTCATCCAAGACAATTGCAAAGGGAAGAAAAACCTGCGCCTCAAACTGGCCATAGGCGATCCCCATCTCATGATAGGTCCGCTTCTGCGTGGCAGTCGGGTTCTGGCGTACGCCCGAAACCCGCAACAGCGTCTCGTCAACGATGACGCTGATTTCTTCTTCCTGGAGACCGGCGATTTCCACGGTCACTACGAGACAGTTCTCGCACTCGTAGACCTCAACCGGGGGGCGCCACACCCCAATATTTGACCGCGAGATCGGCCGGACGCCGATAACCAGAGATCGGAAGACTTGCTCCATATCTTGCTGAATGCGTCCCGTCTCGCGACCTCCGCGCCTGCGCACGATCAACATGCTTGTTCCTCCGCGAACCCGTCCCGCTCTCGTCAGTATGAGGATCAGATCGGCTGACGAAAGGTGAATCAACTCGCCG
>CALAGB010000239.1 GCA_937891245.1 uncultured Thermomicrobiales bacterium
GCCCGGACCGGTCAGCGTCACCAGCCGCACTCCGGGCCGCTGGAGAAGGTCGATGACATCCCGGATGACACCAGCCCGGCCGATCAACGACGTGAGCGGGTTGGGGAGATTCGTGAGCGGCTCGACAGCCGGCGACGAATCGACCTCGCAACCGCGCGCGGCCGCGATGAACGCGGCGCGGTCTTTGTCTCCCAGACCAAGCGCATCGGCCAGCAGACGCACCGTGTCAAAGTACGGATGGGAACGGCGTCCGCGCTCCAAATCGCTGATGCCGCGCACGCTCAGTCCAGACCGCTCGGCCAGTTCCTCCTGCGTCAGTCCCGCGGCCACACGATAGCGCTTGAGCACGCCACCGAATGTCGCTCGCGGTTCCATCGCTACCGTCTCACCTCTCGATACGAAACAACCTTGCGCGTCGACATTGTACTCAAGAATCAACCGCGGCACGCCGACACGCGCGTAGTCGGTGCGTGGGGAGCGCGTAGTCAGCGCGTCTGGTGGCCGTCCCTTCCGGTTCTCAAACTGAAACACGAAGGCTGTTGGATGTTCAGGCGAAAGGAGTCACGCGTAATGCAGGTTACGTCAACTGAGAACGTCACGACCAGTCTCGATGCCAAGGCTGTCCGCGATTTCGCCGCCCGTCTCCGTGGCGAACTCATCGATCCCGGCAACGCGGCATACGACGACGCGCGCCGTGTCTTTAACGGCATGATCGACCGCCACCCCCGGCTCATCGTCCGCTGCGCCGATGTCGCGGATGTCATCAATAGCGTCAATTTCGCGCGGGACCAGGGGCTGGCCCTCTCGGTGCGTGGAGGAGGGCACAACGTCGCCGGTTCGTCGATGAATGACGACGGCCTCGTCATCGATCTCTCGCGCATGCGGGATGTGCGGGTCGATCCGGTTCAGCGCACTGCCCGCGTCGGCGGCGGGGCGACCTGGGCCGATCTCGACCATGCCAGCCACGTCTTCGGCCTCGCAACCCCCGGTGGTCAGGTCTCGTCGACCGGCGTGGGCGGTCTGACGCTCGGTGGCGGCATCGGCCATCTCAGCCGCAAATATGGGCTGGCCATCGATAATCTCCTGTCGGTCGATGTTGTCACGGCCGATGGTGCCTTCGTGGCGGCCAGCGCGCAGGAGCACCCTGATCTCTTCTGGGCGATGCGCGGGGCCGGCGGCAATTTTGGCGTCGTCACCTCGTTCGAGTTTCGGCTGTATCCTGTGAGCATGGTCTTCGGTGGCCCGATCATCTACCCGGTCGAGCAGGTGCGCGACGTGCTTCGCCTCTACCGCGACTACATGGCCGCCGCGCCGGACGACCTCAGCGTTGTCTTCGCCTTCATGATCGTACCGCCGGGGCCGCCTTTCCCGGAGCATCTGTGGCACAAGACGATGTGCGGGTTGCTGGTCTGCTACACCGGGCCGCTCGATCAGGCAGAGAACATCGTCCAGCCGCTGCGCCAGTTCGGCCCGCCCGCGCTCGACATGATTGGCCCAATGCCCTACCCCGTGCTGCAATCGCTGTTCGACCCGATCGCTCCATCCGGCTTGCAGCAGTACTGGAAGGGCGACTTCGTCACGGCGATCAGTGACGAGATGATCGAGATTCACGCACAGTATGGCCCGCGCATCCCGACTCCTTTCTCAATCGTCCACATCTATCCGGTGAGTGGGGCGGCCAACCGTGTCGGTGCCGATGAGACAGCCTTCGCTCATCGAAACGCGCAGTTCGTCCATATCATCGGCGCGGCCTACCCGGACCCCGCGGACACGCCCAAGAATGTTGCCTGGGTGCGGGAGTACTGGTCAGCGCTGCACCCATACGTCTCCGGGACGTACGTTAACTTCCTGATGGAGGAAGGAGAAGAACGCGTGCGGGGTTCATACGGCAACAACTACGCCCGGCTGGCCACACTGAAGCAGCGCTACGACCCCACCAATCTCTTCCGCATGAATCAGAACATCAAACCGCGCGGAGCCGAGGAGCACGAGACGTCTCCATCCTGACGCCGCGCGACGAGACGAACTCGCATCGACCACTCATGAAAGGAACGACGAAATGGCAACGAATCTCGCGACGAGCCGGGGTCGCTCGTCCAACACGTCCAACGCGGATGAGCGATTCAACATCTTCGACGACGAAATCGCCGTCAAGGCCGACGGCTCGGAAACGGACGGCGCGTACGCGGTCGTAACCATCACGACCGCATCCGGCGGAGGCCCGCCGCTTCACGCGCATCCTGGCTCGGAGACGTTTTTCGTCGTCTCCGGCGAGTTTGAATTCACCCGGCGCGACGCGACCGGCATCTCCACTGTCCGGGCTGTCCCCGGCGACGTTGTCCACGCGCCGGGCGGCACGCCGCATCGCTTCGAGAACGTCAGCGCCACCCCGAGCACCCTGCTGATTGTCTTCGAGCCTGCAGCGCTCGACTTTTTGCGCGAGGCCGGCACAGCCTTCACACCGGGCGCTGAGCCGAATATGGAGACGATGCTGGCGCTAACGACGATGTACCGGTTGGAAACCTTCTACGCCGGAGAAGGTGCGCGCCCGGAACCGCCGCGAGACGGCGCGACGAGCGCCCAGGCACGGGCGCTCGCCTGGCGTTTCACCCATGCGAATGACGAACTCATCGAACTGGTCGGGCGTGCAACACCCGAACAGTGGCGAGCGCTCTGTGCCGACACCGGCTGGACCGTGGCCGTCCAGGCGCATCACATCGCGGACAACCATGCCCACCTGGCCGGCATGATCCGGCAGATTGCCGAGGGTCAGCCGCCGGAACCCATACCCATGGAAATGATCGATGCCGCCAACGCGCACCACGCCGAGGTGTTCGCGAACGTCACGCAAGCGAAGACTGTCTCGCTGTTACGACGAAATGGCGCGTTCGCCGCTGAGATCTATCGCGCTCTAACTGACGAACAGCTCGCGCGAGCAGCCGTGACGCTGATCGGCGCCCCGCCCTCGACCGCCGCCGGCCTCATCAACTACCTCGCCATCGGCGAGATCCAACGCCACGGTCAAGCCATCCGTGCGGCGCTCGCGTAGACCGCGTCCTTGGAGTGAGGGCCGCTACCCGGCCCGATACGGCGCCTCGTCGCCGATATCGCCGACGAACTCGGGCAGGTCGGTGTGACCAAGCAGCTGGCGCACCGCCTGCGCCTCACCGTTGTGGTACCAGTAGTGATAGGTGGTACGCAGCAGGCGCGTGCCGATGGTTTCGGGCACCTGACGGCCGTTGACTTCGAAATGTTCGTTCAGGCGCTCGGCAGTCAGGCCATCGAGAAAACCGTCGGACGCCTGCGTAACCGCCTCCCAATCGGACCACATCTCCGCCAGAGGCGGCGTGGTCGCGGGGCCGCCGTTCGCGGTCAGTTCGTTGACGCGCGGCGCGATCACCTGGCCCTGGCCGAAGGTGAGCCAGTAGCGCTGCTCCTGCCAGGCCATATGCCCGATCATCCAGCTGATCGAATTCATCGGTGCAAAGCGCTGGCGCGCGTCTTCACCGGTCATGCCCGCCAGCGAACGCTGAAACTCGCTGCGAGCGTAGCGCAGTTGTTCGACCAGTGGATGTGGATGCGACATCGCCGTGCTCCATTCGTCGTGCTTCAGGCAGAGAAACGGCGGGGCCACACTGACCCCGCCCCGCATTCGATATGACCCGCGACCGGCAGTGGCGTTTAAACCGGTTCGCCGAGATGATCCTTGAACCAACCGAGCGCACGCGCCAGGGCATCCTCACGGTGCGCTGGATATCCGGAATTGCGGAAACCGTGGTAGCCGCCGGGATAGCGCGCGAACTCGACCTCACAGCCCGCCTTCTGCAGCGCGATGAACATCTGCTCGCCCTGGCCAATCGGACAGCGCTCATCCGCCTCGCCATGAATGATGAGTGTCGGCGTGACGGCGCGATGGGCGAAGGTCGAGGGTGAATGCGCTTCGTACCACTCTTTTGACTGATATGGCTCGCCGCCCCATTGCTGATCGCCGAAGGTGTGGCTGATATCGCTCGTGCCGTACATCGATTCGAGATCGAAGCAGGGCGCGCCGCAAACGGCCGCCTTAAACCGATCGGTCTGGCCGATCGTCCACGACGTCATATAACCGCCGTAGCTGTAGCCCGAGACGCCGGTTCGCTCCGGATCGATGTACGGCTGCTCCAACGCCTTGTCCATCACCGCCATCAGATCTTTGAAATCTTCGCCGCCCCAATCTTCGGTGACACGCATCGTGAAATCGCGGCCATAGGAGCTAGAACCGCGCGGGTTCGAGTAGACGACGACAAAGCCGTTGGTTGCCAGGCATTGATGCAGCTGGTTGAAGACGTAGCCGTAGTGTCCATTCGGACCGCCATGGATTTCGAGAATCGCTGGGTAACGCTTCGCCGGATCGAAGCCGGGCGGCTTCAGCATCCACGCCTCAATCGTCAGGCCGTTCCGCTCGACGTCGAAGCGTTCCCAGCCGGCCATCGGCGAGTCGGAGAGCACCGGCTCGCTGTAGTTCGTGATGACCGTAGCGCTGCCGCTCTGTGTATCGAAGACCGAGATTTCGCCATGCGCTTCCAGGCTGCTGTAGCCCTGTACGACGTAGCGATGGGCGTCGTCCATGCTCAAACCGCCCAACTGCGCCTGCCACGAATGCTGCGTTTCGACGTTGCCCGATTCGGCGTCGATGACACCGAGCGTGCTCGCTCCGGCGCGCATCGCGTGGAAGAGCACCTGATGCTCATCGAGCCAGACCGGCTGCGACGGTGCCGACATCCCCGCCTGCCCGCCAACCGGCAGCGACGGCAGGTCGTCGGTCAGCCGCTTCACGTCACCGCTGGCGACCGTGTATATGAAGAAATCGAGCTGGTGCGTCTGCTCCGTATCCCCGGCGAAGATGATCCGATCGCCTGCCGGTGACCACGACCAGGCGCCGACGACACCCTGCTCCGGGCCAACCAGCTTCGTCTCCCCGGTTTCGACCGACACGATGCCAAGCTGCGAGCACATGCCGTTCCGATTCGGAATCTGAACGGCGATCGACGTCCCATCCGGTGACCACTGCGGGAAATAGTGATCGACCGCGGTCGTCGTCACCTGACGCCGCTCGCCGCTGGCGACATCGACGGCGAAGACCTGTGTCCGCGTATCGTTCAGGTAGCCCCGGCCATCTTGCTTGTAGTCGATCCGCCGCGTTATCCGTACGCGCGGCGCCGCATCCTCGTCCGGCTCCGACTCGTCCGGGTTTTCCGGGTCAAATGTCGTCGAATAGGCGATCTGCCGGCCGTCCGGTGACCAGGCGAGATCGTGAATCGCCTGGCCGTGGTGTGTCAGTTCACGCGCATCACCCGGCCCGCCGGCCGGAAGCACGAAAATGCCGCTCTTCTTGACGCGATCCGAGACAAAGGCGATCTGCATGCCATCGGGCGACCAGCGCCCGCCGCTATTCTGCTCGCCGCTCTGCGTCAACTGACGCGCGTCACTGCCGTCAATCGCGCAGAGCCAGAGCGCACTCTGCGTCTTCTTCTTCTCCGGATCGACCTTCGAGAGCGTGTAGAGCACCCGTGTGCCATCCGGAGATAGACGAGGATCACCGGCCAGCGAAAACCCATAGACCAGCTTTTCGGGACTCAACGGACTTGTCATCTTCACTCCAGTTATTCGGCTGATGCGGACGTGATCACGAAATTCGATGTGCAATCGCGATCATCGGCATTCGGCGATCCGCTGTCAACCGGATGACCGGAATCTTCCTCCCCGGTTCGTCCGTACTTAGCTAGTCAAGAATGAGCCGTGAACGCTGGAAACGCGCCGCGTTGATCGCCAGCACGATGACATCGAGCAGAATCAGGATGAGCGCCGCCCCGACGACAAGCGTCGTCACCTGTGTATTGGTGAGTCGATTTTCAAGACGAAGTCTGGTCGCTGGTGACATCAACTGCACCCCGAAGACGGCGACAAAGATCAAGACCATCCAGCTGATCATCAGCATCTGCTGCGCCTGCCGCACGGTTGAGGAACGCAGCGACACTAGCACGCCGACCCCAGTCGCCAGGACACAGAGCAGAAACGTGAGGACGACCGCCGTTATCGCTCGCCCGGCGGGATACAGGAGCACATGGCCGCCACCGGCGCTCAGGTTGACCACAACCAGCCCGACGATCAGACTGAGGATCGTCAGGCCCCAACCGTACAGAACGACGGATACGATCTTCCCGATCAGAATTGAGCGATCGGCGAGGCGGCTCGCCAGCAACGTCTCGAGCGTGTGTCGCTCGCGTTCGCCGGCGATCGAGTCCGCGACGACGCTCAACACCATGAAGACGGAAATACCCAGACCGAAACCGACCATCTGGTAGGAATCGACCCACGAACGACCAGTTTGAAGCGGAAAGAACACGCCGTAGATCAGCACGAGGATGAATGGTGCGTACTTGCCGCGGCCGCCGCCCTGGCGCAGCTCATGGAATTCCTTCCAGACCATCGCGAGGATATCTGAAATCATGCGTCATGCTCCATCAGCGCCAGGAACGCCTGCTCCAAACTGGCTGCCCCCTTGCGCACCTCTTCGATATCGCAGCCGCCCTCAACCAGAAGCCGCACGAGTGGCGCGACCGGGCGATCGTCATGGAGCGCCAGCGTCAGCGTGCCGTTGCTCACCTTGACGTCCGCGACTTCAGGACGCGAACGAAGCACTTCCAGTACGGCGGGCGTAAATCCCTGGCCAGTGAATTCGACCTTCTGCTCACCCCCATGTGTCCGAATATGAACAGGGCTGTCGACGGTCAGCAGGCGACCTTGCCGGATCACCCCAACCAGATTGCAGATTGACTCCGCCTCGGGCAGATTGTGCGTCGTGAGAAAGACCGTGACACCTTCACGCATCACGAGCGAACTGAGATCGTCGCGCAAGGTGGCCGAGGCGACCGGGTCGAGACCGGACGTTGGCTCGTCGAGGAAGATCAACGACGGGCGATGCAGCATCGCCCGTGCGACCGCCAGCTTCTGCTTCATCCCCCGGCTCCAATTGCCCACCTGGTCAGCACGCCGGTCCCAGAGGCCCATATGCGTGAGCAATTCCTTGACCCGAGCGTCGCGATCGGCCGGCGTCAGATTCCAGACGCGGGCATAGAATTCCAGGTTTTCCTGAGCGCTCAGGCGTTCGTAGAGACCGGGATGCTCGAGCAGCGCGCCGGTTCGCTGACGAATGTCACCCGCTTGGCGACGACTGTCGAAGCCAAGCACCGTCGCGCTACCACGACTCGGCTCCAGCAGGCCAAGGAGCAGCCGAATCGTCGTCGTCTTCCCCGAGCCGTTCGGCCCGAGAAAGCCGAAGATCGTACCGGCCGGAATCCGCATCGACACGTCCTCGACCGCCCGAACAGCGCCGAACGATCGTGAAAGCCCATCCGTCTGGATCGCATATTCGAGCATCAAACTCGTCCTCATACCACGGGGTCGACAAGAAGCGCGGATCACCCGCGCCCCCACATTCTAAACCCGATGAGTAGGCTCGAGTGGTGAGATCAGGAAGGACGCTCGCGGCGCGAAACAACGGAGGCGATACGCTCACGCGCATCGACCGCGAGATTCGCCTGCTCGGAGAATGTCCGCTGCAACGCCGCCAGTTCGGTCGACGGTATGCCTCGATCGATGGCGTTGAGCAGCGCCTTGGTCGCATCGACGGAGATCGGGGCATTCTCGGCAATCTGGCGAGCAAGCGCGAAGGTCGCATCTTCCAGCTTGTCCGCCGGAAAAACCTGATTGACCAGGCCGATCCGCAGCGCCTCCGCCGCGTCGAAGCGACGACCGGAGAAAAGGATCTCCTTCGCCACGGCCACACCCACTAGGCTTGCCAACCGGCGCAGCTCGTCGACACCCAGTACAATGCCGAGCTTTGCCGCCGGGATGCCCAACTGCGCGCGTTCGTCAGCCATACGCAGGTCACAGGCAACTGCCAGTTCGCAACCGCCGCCGATGCAATAGCCATGAATCATGGCGATGACCGGCTGCTCGAAGTCCGTGAGCGCGCGGAAGGCATCCTCGACAACGGCATGATGAGCAGCAGCGCCCTCCGGTGTCTGGCGGTGCGTCGCGATTTCGTTCAGATCGGCACCGGCCGAGAACGCTCGCTCTCCCGCACCGCGCACGATCAGCACGCGGCATGCAGCCTTTTCGCCGAACGCTCGGACGCTATCGGCGAACTGCCGCCACATCGCGAGGGTCAGCGCGTTATGACGCTCCGGCCGGTTGAGCGTGATCAGACCGATTGCCCCATCGTCCAGCGTCTCTGTGACAATCTCCTGGTTCACCTTCATCGTCCTTATTCCGCGTGCTCGCGCGAGACACCGGCCGGCGCAAACCAGAGACGCGGCTTCTCAGCTCTAAACCACACCGCCTGCTTGTCTGAATCGGACGTGAACACGTCCCGCAGTGTGCATCCGCGATCATCGGCATTCGGTCAGGCGCTGTCAACCGAACGGCTCCGCGAACACACGGCGTCGTCCGAATGCTCGCCCCGGGCGAGTCACAGAGACTCGTCCTCGGAACGGTCACCAGCGACATCGGCACCTGGTGCACGCTTTCCGGTCATGAGCTCATCGGCATGGGCCTTCAGATCCACGGCAACCATCAGCACCAGCCGGCAAGCGCATGACCGCTGGTCCGAAGGATTCAGATCCTTCCGGCCAGCGCCCGGGCCGTCGGCAGGATGTCGTGGTCCGCGGACAGGATCTGCACCGCCACCTGGTTCGCGCCGGCCTCGAGATGGGCGCGCAATCCGGCGACGACCGTGTCCTGGTCGCCGTGCACGGCGAGCGCATCGATGATCCGGTCGCTGCCGGGGAAGGTCAGATCATCATCGTCGAAGCCAATGCGTCGCAAATTGGCGACGTAGTTCGACAGGCGCAGGTACGGACCGACGCGAGCGCGGCCGACCTTGCGTGCCTGTTCGGGATTGTCGTCAAGCACAACCTTCTGCTCGGACACCAGCAACGCCTCGGGACCGAGTTGCGCGCGTGCCCAGCGGGTGTAATCCGGAGTCACGAGATACGGCAGCGCGCCGGCCGTACGGGTTCGAGCCAACTCCAGCATGCGAGGCCCCAGCGCAGCCATCGCTCGCTGCTGCTTCGGCACACCAGCCCGGTCGAGTTCATCGAGGTACTCCACCAGCGCCCCGTACGGTTTGCGGTAGTCCGCGTTGTTCTCCCGGTGCCCGGCACCGATCCCGAGCATGAACCGCCCCGGATACTTCGCCTCGAGCCGGTGGAACGACTCGGCGACCCGCTTGGCGTCCGCCGTCCATATATTCACGATGCTGGTGCCGACAGTCAGCCGTTCGGTGGCGTCCAATAGTGGATCGGCGGTATCCAGTTCAGCCGGTGGCGAGAAGCCAAGCCAGATCGTTGCATACCCGAGCCGCTCCAGCTCTTGCGCAACGTCGGCTCCAATGTTCGAATGCCCGATCCAAATTCCGATCCGACCAATGTGTTCCATGCTGATTCCCATACGTTGATCGTGCCATACGTCGTCAGCGTCTCGGCTGCAAAAACCCCGGCATCGCCCCTCCTATTCCCATGCCAGGCGGCACAGCGAGTCCGACACCCACAAAGGTGGTGACATCTGAGGGGCAATTCGGTCAGCCGGTGCACCGAGGATCCGAGATGCGGGTTGCTGGTCGGTTGCTACCGTTCGAGCATTGTCCGATCCCATTGGGCGAGTTCCGCCGCGACGTCATAGCTCTGGTGAAAGAACTCCAAAATGGCGTTCGCCGGGTCGCTGCTCCGGCGGACCGCCTGGTAGGGGAGAATGAACTCACCTAACTGGGGATGATAGAACGCGTCAGCCGGCTGAATGGTCGCATCCCGATACGCCGTCGGTTCGGGGTAGTGATAGCTGTAGAAGGCCGGCTCACCAAGCGTGACACCGCCCAGTGTGATGTTGCCCGGCCAAAAGCCGCAGGAGACATTTTCCTGGTCTTCGGCCAGTTGAACAAAGCGTGGTGCCCCTTGCGGCAGCGGCGCCGGACGGCTGGAGAAACGCGTCGTATTGAGATCGAAGGAACCCCAGAAGAACAAGTTCGGGCTGCTCTTCCCGGCAAACGTTGAACGGTAACGCTGCAGCACATGCTCCGTCTCGAGCATGATCCGCCACCACCGGGCGACATAGGTCGCATCGTATGCCGCGAACTGCTCGTCCTGATCCAGACGCACCGCATTCGGAATCTCGACCGGCCGTGGGTTGATGGTGACCGCGATTCCGAGCGTTTCGAGCGCCGTCATGACGTCGCGGTAAAAGCTGGCGACCGACTGAGGTACCAATGGCAGCGCCGCTCGTTGTCCGTCGCTCGTTTCGATCAGCAGCAGGTGCTCGATGAAGTCGAAACTCATGGCGAAGGACCCTCGCTCGAATTGGATCGTGCCGGTCGTCACTTCGCGCGGGGTGAGGTGTAATCCGACCTGCCACCATTGGTTGAGAAAAGGTCGGAGAGCCAACGCGACCTTTCCGATGATCTGGGTCCACCGATGCAGGGTCTCGCACGTTTCCGCCCAGGCGTCGAACGGCAGTTCCGGCCACGGTTGAAGCGGGGTTGCGCTTGCCGCGTCGTTCTCCGTCACGGGAACCTCCCTGTCTACATCGCTCTTGTTCGATCCAACGCTTGCCTTACGGCGCGCCGGTCGTGGCGGAGGTCAGCCGGTCGGCGCTGAGAACTCCGGGGTGAGTGCCGTTGAGGATCAACGCGGCCGTGCGCTCGGCGGTGGCGGCGCCCATACCCATCCCCTCGCCGCTGAAACCGACCGCGAAATACACGTCGGGCATGTCCGGCAACCGGCCAACCAGTGGCAGGTGATCGGGTGTAAAGCCGAGAATACCGCTCCAGCGCCGTTCGACCGTCGTTCCGGCCAGCTCGGGGAAGTGCTCTGCCACGAAGCGTTCGAGCGCGCCCTGCACGCCGGGCGATGTCTCGACGTCGTTATAGCCGACCTCCTCATCCAC
>CALAGB010000240.1 GCA_937891245.1 uncultured Thermomicrobiales bacterium
TGAAGCGATCCGTGTGGGTGATGGCCCACGCGGTCAGGAAGCCGCCATAGCGCCAGCCGAGGATGCCGATGCGGTCCGGGTCGGCGATGCCCGCTTCGATCAGCCAGTCGACGCCCTGCATGACGTCGTCGAAGTCCATGCCGCCGAGATCGTTGCGGTTTGAGACGGTGAAGGCCGGACCACGACCGGTGCTGCCGCGCGGGTTCGGCCGGAAGACGGCGTAACCGGCCGCTGCCAGGCTCTGCCACCAGTCGTGCCAGCTGCCACGGAAGGTCCCGCCCCAGCGCGCAGTCGGTCCACCATGCACATGCACGATCAGCGGCAGCCGCGCCTCCGGGTCGGCGCCCACGGGCCGGGCCAGCCAGCCTTCAATGCTGATGCCGTCGCTGGCCGGCCATTCGACCGGCTCCAGCGTCGCGAGCGTCAGGCCGTCGATCTGCGGGTTGAGGTGCGTCAGGCAGGTGAGTGTGCCGTCGAGCGGACCGGCCCAGACCTCCGGCGGCGTCTGCGGGTTCTGCCAGACGAGCGCGACCGTCTTGCCGTCGTCGCTCAGGCTGAGCGGACCGTTGATCGTGCCGCCTTCCGGCATCAGTTCGAGCCGCTGCGTGACGTGATCGTTGAGGTCGACCTGATCGACCGGCGTCCAGAAGCCTTCGGCGCGCTGTACCAGCAACTTCGAGCCGTCGCCGACCCAGCCGGCCCAGGCGGGCGTCGTGTCGCCCGGCTCCAGCGTGCGACTGGCGCCGCTCTGGCTATCGAACAGGATGACGCGGGTATCGTCCGGCGTCTCGCCCGTTTCGTTGATCGCGACGAGCTGCGTGCCGTCGGGTGACCATTGCAGCAGATCGGGCACAAAGGGGAGCGTTGCCAGCGTCCGCTCGGCGCGCGTGGTCACGTCAATGATGACGCAGCGGACATTTCCGATGCGGTCATCCAGCCGGTTCGAGCCGGTCGTGACGGCGGCGATGCTTCGACCGTCGCGGCTCCAGGCGTAGATCCAGACGTGTCCCTCGGCCGGACCGAGCACCGACGGCTCGCTGCCGTCGACCGGCAACTGCACGATGACGCGCGGTCGATCGGCCAGACTGGCGACGTAGATATCACCGGGCGGGTCTTGCTGCCCGGCCAGCGCCAGTCGATCGGCCGTGCCACTGAGCGCCTGGCCGTCGGGCCGCCATTCGATCTGGTCGATGCCGCGCCGCACGGGCGTCAGCGCCGTCGCCTCGCCACCAGCCGCATCGATCAGGTGCAATTGCGCGGTGCCGCGCTCGGCGCGATCGGAGAGGAAGGCGAGCCGGGTGCCGTCCGGTGACCAGCGCGGTGACCGTTCCTCGGCGTCTGCGGTGGTGAAGCGGCGCGGGTTCGCGTCAGCGCCAACCCCGGCGAGCCAGATCTCGCTGGTTGGTTTCGGCTCGGCGTGGGCGATCGGCGCCACGACAAAGGCGACACGCTGCCCATTCGGCGCGAGCTGCACGTCGCTCGGCAGGCGCAGGCTGACCGAGAGTTCGGTCGTATACTTCGGTTGATTATCGGCTGGCATCGGCGGCAATCTCTTCCCTACATCTCAACTTCATCAGGCAACAACAGTGGCAGTCGCGGATGCTCATCATACGCGACGGCAGGGCGAGACGGAAGTCCCGCCGGTCCCTTGCCACGATCGCTCAGATTCGCCATTGGCATGCTTTGTGATGCGGTGGTAGGCTGCGTACGAACGCACATCGCGCGACCACTTGTTGTTCGAGGAGTTCTTGTCGTTGAAGCCACCGCTCATCATACGGGGAGCGCTCGACGCGCTTGAAGCGCGGCTTGCGGGCGATATCGACACGCGTCGCAGGCGCGATCCACTCAGTCCGCTCACGGTTTTGGTCGGCAGCACGCTCCTTCGCCCCTATCTGCGTCACCGCCTGGCCGAGTTGTGCGGCGGCCTGATCAATGTGCGTTTCGTCACGTTCGACGACCTGGCGAGTAATCTGGCGGCGCTGGCTGCCGGTCTGAGCGGCACACGTCCCCTGCCATCCCACGGCGAGCGCCTTATTGCCGAAGAGACCGCCGAACGGGCGGATGGCTACTTCGCGCCGGTCGCGCATACGACCGGTTTCGCTCAGGCGCTCGATCGGCTCTTGCGCGAACTGCGCTCCGCTGATCTCGGTCCTGCCGGTCTGGTCGACGCCGTTGGCGAGTTGACTCCGACGAACGGCGCGCATACGGAAAAACTCAGCGCGCTCGCCACGCTGTTCGCCGAATCGGAACGACGCCGAGGCGGCTTTCATGGCCGCCCCGAACTCATTCGCATGGCCGATGCCGCGCGCTTCCGCGAGCCGGAACTGTTCGTCTATGGCATCTGGGGCTTCACCACCCTCCAACAGCGCATGCTGGAGCGGTTAATGGAGCGCGTGTCGCTGACGGTCTATCTGCCCGATGGTTCGCCGGATGCCATTGGCACCTACGCCACGCTTCGTGAGTGGCTCGCGTCGCTCGGCGCGACCGAGGAGCGGCTTGCTCTGGTCGAAACCGGCGCGACGGCGTTGCACCTGCTGCAAACGCGCCTCTTCGGGCGACCCGATGGGCAGCCGGTACCGGCCGATGGATCGGTGCGACTTGTATCGGCGCCCGATACGGTACGCGAGGTGCGCGAGGCGGCCCGCGCCTGCCTGCGCTGGGCGAGCGAGGGAATCGCCTTTCATGAAATGGCGGTTGCCTATCGCCAGGCCACGCCGTACCGTGGGTTGATCGACGAAATCTTCCGTGAGGCGAGCATTCCGGTCTATTTGCACGACGGCTCGCCGCTCATCGAACGGCCGGTCGGTCGCAGCGTGGCCGCGTTGCTCGCGTTGATCGGCTCACGCCTGACGCGCACCTCCGTCATGGAGTTTCTGACCGAGACGACGTTGCCGCCCGAGCGTCTGAGCGCGCTCGGCAGCTTCGAGCCGGCCGCCTGGGATCAACTCTCGCGCGAGGCGGGCATCGTCGAAGGGCGTGAGCAGTGGGGCGACCGGCTTACCCATCTCCAGGGTAAATTCTCGAACACGATCATCACCGACGATCCGGAGGCGAATGAGCGGCTACAGGCGAGGGTCGCCGAGATCGACCGTTTTCGTCTCTTTATTCGCGATTTCTTCAAGGATCTCGGCGATTGGCCCGAGCGCGATACGTGGGACGGCTTTCGCGAACGGCTCAACACGCTGGCCGGCGACTATATCGACGGCGTCGCGCCGGTCATTGAGGCGCTCGCCGAACTCGATCATCTGGGGCTGCTTACCGAGGCGATCAGCTTCCCACGCTTCGTACGGGCGGTGCGCGCGGCGTTGCAGCAGATCGACGCACAAGAGTTGTTCGGTGAGCCGACCGGCTCGTTTGCCCGGAGCGGCGTCAATGCGCTCGATGTCCATTCGCTGCGCCATCTTCGTTTTCGCGCGGTCATCGTCGTCGGTCTGACCGAGCGTTCTTTCCCGCCTCCGCCGCGTCAGGACGCGCTGCTCCTTGATGACGAACGGCGGGCGCTCAACGACGTGATCGAGGGTGAGATTCCCCTGCGCGCGGCCGGTCCCGACCCCGAACCACTGAATTTCACGCTGGCGCTGGCGGCCGCACGCGAACGGCTGGTGCAGAGCTACGCTCGTGGTGACGGTCAGCGCGATCATCTTCCATCGTATTTCTTCCGCTCGACCGCGAGCATTCTCCGCGGAGCGCCGGTGCGGATCGCCGATATCGACCGGCTCGATCCGGCCTTTTTCGAGCGGGTGCCGGCCAATCGCTTTGGCGCCGCCGAACCGAACGCGGCGTTGAGCGCCGGTGAGTACGACCGGACGCTGATGGGAGTCACGCCGGCGCTCGGCCAGGCGGTGCTCCAGCGTCGTGCGCCCGGCTTCGCTCGCGGCCGGCAGGCATGGGAGGCGCGCTGGCGGAATCCGGCGCTCACCGTCTGGGACGGCACACTCGATCCGGCGGGGCGCGACGCGATCGCGAAAAGCGCCCGTCTCACCGGCGTGCTGTCGCCGACGCGACTCGAAACATATGCTGTCTGCCCCTACCGCTTCTTCCTGCAATCGGTGCTCCGGCTGACCGAGATCGAAGAGCCGGAGACGGTTGAACGGATCAGTGCGCTCGAACGCGGCTCGCTCATCCACATGATTCTCAATCGCTTCCTGACGGATGTGGCTGCCGAACTGCCGCCGGATGACGAGGCGGCCTACGAAGCGCTCCTGCGGCAACTGCAGGCGACGGCAGCCGAAGCGTGTGATGAGTGGGAGCAGCGCGGTGCGGCCGGCTATAAGCTGCTCTGGGAATTCGATAAGCGCGCCATCTTCGAGGATCTGGAAGTCTGGTTCGCCCAGGAGATTGAGCGCATGCGTGCGAGCGGCTACCGGCCTCAGGCGTTCGAGGTGCGCTTCGGTAATGCCTGGCATGCCGAGGAAGACGAGAGCGGCTATTCGATCAACGATCCGCTGGCGGTGCCGATCGAAACCGGCGCGCTCCGCTTCCAGGGCCGGATCGACCGGATCGACTGGAACCGCGATCAAACCGCCTTCCGGGTCATCGATTACAAGACGGGCTCGAGCTACGGCGCTCACGACGATCAGTTCGAGCAGGGTACGAAGCTTCAGCTTCCGCTCTACCTGCTTGCCGCCAGCCACGCGCTGCGCCAGCACGGCGTCGACCTGCCCTGGCAGAACGGCCGGGCCGAATACGATTTCGTGACGCGCCGGGGCGATTTCAAGCAGGCGCGCTTCTCGGGCCAGGCGCTTCAGTCGCGTTGGAACGACTTCGAGCAGCTGTTGGACGATATGAGCGGCCAGATCACCGAGGGGGATTTTCATCCCGAACCAGGAGTGGGCGGTAACAACTGTCGTCACTGCCTCGGCCGGCACGTCTGCGATCAGCGTATTGTCCGTCTCGCGACGCTCAAGGCCGGGGCCCGGGCTCCCCGCTTCCTGCATATTCAGACGGTGGAGTGAGATGACCGTCACGCTGATCGATCAGGATATCCGCGATAATATCCGTCACAACTTGCAGGTCAATCTCTGCGTCGAAGCGGGTGCCGGTACCGGCAAGACGACGGTGCTGGTGACGCGTATCGTCGAGATCTTGCGCAGCGGGCACGCGACGGTCGATCGTCTGGCCGTCATCACCTTCACCGAAAAGGCGGCAGCCGAGCTGGCGGCACGCGTTCGTGAAGGGCTCGAGTCAGCGATCGCGGAGGACCCCGACGGAACGGCGGCTGGTCGTCTTGAAGCGGCGCTGCGCGACCTGAACCGCGCCCATATCGAGACGATCCATACCTTCGCCGGTAGCCTCCTGCGTGAGCGGCCGATCGAAGCGGGCCTCGATCCGAATTTCGAAGTGCTTGATAGCCTCGGCCGGGATCTCAGTTTCGAGGAGGCCTATCGCGCCTGGTTGGGTGAGACGCTCTCTCAACCGTCGGAGGCACTCTGGACGGCGTTCAATCGCGGTTTCGACCTGCCGCAGTTGCGCGACCTGGCCGAACTCGTGCACGCAAACCGCGCGCAGTTGCCACTGCCGCTCGAACCATCACCCGCCATCGCGACGCCTGACACGCTTGACGAACTGCTGGCGTCTGTCGATGAGCTGCGTGAGCTTCTCCATGAATGCACCGATCCGAACGATCGGGGCGCGCTGCAGATCGACCGCGTTCTGGAGCACTTCGAACGCCTGGCCGCGCTGCGACACGATGCCGGTGCGCTCGAACGGGAACTGCTCAAACCGTTCAAACTCAATGGCAATTCCGGTGCGAAGAAGAACTGGCGTGGCGATGCGTGCGACCGGCAGAAGGCGATCTGCAAGGAACTGAGCGCCGCCTATCAGGAGTATCAACAGACGCTGCGGTGCGATGCCTTGCTCGGCATCCTGCCGTTGGTCGAAGACTTCGTACGCGACTACAGCGAGCGCCGTCGCCGGGCCGGACAGGCGGAATTCGACGACCTGCTCATCTGGGCGCGCGATCTCCTGCGCGATCAGCCGTCTGTGCGACGCTATTTCCAGCAGCGCTTCGCCTGCATCATGATTGACGAGTTTCAGGATACCGATCCGCTTCAGGTCGAGATCGCGCTCTATCTCACCAGCGACGGCGATGAGACGTCCGACTGGCGCAGATTGCAGCCGGTGCCGGGCAAGCTCTTCGTCGTCGGCGATCCGAAGCAGTCGATCTATCGTTTCCGCCGGGCCGATATCGCCATTTATGAGTGGGTCAAACAAGAGGTGCTGGCCGATGGTCTGCAACTGATCGTGCAGAACTTCCGCACGGTACGGGGCGTCATCGGCTGGGTGAACGAGGCGTTCGCGCAGATGATCGCAGCGGCTGACGGTATCCAGCCGACCTATCACCCCCTGCAGCCGGTGCGCGACGATCTCGCCTTCCCGCATGTGCCGGTCGTCCTGCTGGAGGGGGAGGCCAAAGGCGCCGATGCGACGCGCCAGGAGGAAGCCCGTCTGCTGGCCGGACTTATCGAGCGGGTGGTGGCGGCCGAGCAGTGGCCGGTCGAGGAAAGCGGCGTCTCGCGCCCGGCACGCTGGCGTGATATCGCCATTCTGCTGCCGTCGCGTACCGGCATCGACTTCTACGAGCAGGCGCTGGCCGAGCGCGGCATCCCCTTCCGGCACGAGAGTGGACGCGCCTTCTATGACCGGCAGGAGGTGCGCGAACTGATCAACTGCCTGAAAGCGATCGACGATCCGACCGATCGTCTCTCGCTGGTCGCCGCGCTCCGTTCGGGCGCCTTCGGCTGCTCTGACGATGAACTCTTTCGCTTCGTCAGCGCGACGGGTGAGTTCGATATCCGGGTCGAGCCGGACAGCGGACCGGAAGCGGTGCTCGAGGCACTGGCGACCTTGCGCGACCTGCGCGCCATACGCGGCCAGCAGTCATTATCGCAGTTCATCGCGCAGGTGCTGGAGCGAACGCGACTGGTCGAATACGCCATCACGCTGCCGCAGGGCGAACAGGCGGCCGCCAATCTGCTCAAGGTTGCCGAGCAGGCGCGCACCTTCAGCGGTGTACGCGGCGGTGGGCTGCGCGCCTTCGTCCGCTGGCTGACGACGAGCAGCAGTGGCAATGCTGATGAAGAAGATGCCTCGGTCGCTGAAACGCAGGACGACGTCGTGCGCATTCTGACGATCCACGCGGCCAAGGGGCTTGAGTTTCCGATCGTGGCGCTGGCGAACCTCAACTCCAGCGGCCGGGAACGGACCGCGCTGGCGATCGTCGATTCGATCGAGCAGCGGGTCGAACTGCGGGTCGGCGCCAAAGAGCGCAGCTTCATGACGCCCGGCTTTGACACTGCGCACACACGCGAGCAGCAACACCAGGAGGCCGAACAGAAGCGTCTGCTCTATGTGGCGGCCACCCGCGCCCGCGATTACCTCATCGTCCCGGCCGTCTCCAACGATGGCAAGGTCCCCGGCAAATTGGCGGATCTCCGCGACCACCT
>CALAGB010000241.1 GCA_937891245.1 uncultured Thermomicrobiales bacterium
GCCACAGGTGGAGGGCGAGACGGATGGTGACGCACGGGGTTTATGCGTTCCTGGTTGCGGGCCTCGCAGCCATAACGACCGCTGCGCTCGTACCGACCCTCATCCGAATCGCCCGCCAGCTGAATCTTCTCTCCGTCCCGACCGAAGCGCGTCATGTGCACACGGTGCCGATGCCGCGCATTGGCGGGCTGGCGATGTTCGTCGGCTTTTCGGCAGCACTGGCGCTCAGTTTCTGGCTGCCGATCGAACGCTTTCCGGTTGAAGTCGAGCGGATACTCCTGCTCTTCATTGGTGCCGTGCTCGTCGTCACCGTCATGGTTTGTGACGACATGGTTGGCGTGTCGCCCGGCAAGAAGCTGATTTGGCAGATCGCGGCAGCGGCGATCATCATCGTGCCTCGTCTGCGGGGCGAGGGGCACGGGCTGGTGATCGATCAGTTCACCAATCCGTTTGGCGGCACCATCCACCTTCCGCTACTCGTCGCTATCGGCTTCACCCTTTTCTGGATCGTCGGCTGCATGAATACCGTCAACTGGCTTGACGGTCTCGATGGATTGGCCGGGAGTGTCACCCTCGTGGCAACTGCCGTCCTTTTCTTCCACACGTTTTTCCGCCCGGCCGGCGATCCGCAGTTCACGATTTCACTCCTGCCGGCAGCGCTCGGCGGAGCGGTGATCGGATTTCTGCCGTTCAACTGGCACCCGGCGCGCATCATCATGGGCGATGTCGGAGCGATGTTCCTCGGCTTCACTCTGGCGGTGATCTCGATCATTGGTGGCGCCAAGATCGCGACCGCTTTGCTGGCGCTCTGGTTGCCGATCCTTGATGTCGCCTGGGTGATTGTCTACCGACTGATTAATAGCCAGTCACCAGCCAAAGCCGGTCGCATACATCTCCATCACCGGCTGCTCGATTTAGGCTGGTCTCAGCGACAAATCGTACTGCTGTTCACCGGTATTTCGATCTTGCTCGGCGGAGCATCGCTCTTTATCGGTCGTCCGGAAGTCAAGTTCTTCGCATTGATTGTGGCGGGCGTCGTTGTTATCGGACTGCTGGCATTGCTGGCACGGATCGGCCGTCGACAAGTCGAAACATCGGCCACAGAATTTTCGAGGAGAACGTGATATGCCGATCTATGAGTACCGCTGCCTGACATGCCACAAGAAAGTGAGCATCTTCTTCCGTTCGTACGCCTCGGTCTCCGATCCCGTCTGTCCAGAATGCGGTAGCACAAACCTGGAACGGCTGTTCTCGCGGGTTGTGGTTCGGCGCGGTGGCGATCGTGCGGCCAAACTCGCCGGCGATGCCGAGTTCGGTACCAGTGATCTTGGTGAGTTTGACGACAGTATGGGGATGGGACTTGGCGACGACGCGTTCGGGGATCCATATGGCGACGGAGGAGGGGATCCGTTCGGTTTCGACGAGGACACCGATCCACGAGAAATCGCCCGCTGGACGCGTCAAATGAGCGCCCAGATAGGCGAGCCGCTCGATGCCGATCTCGAATCGGCCCTCACCGATCTCGAGCGCGGCGCCGATCCGGATGAAGTCATGGACCGGCTTGAAGAGAGCGAGCCACCTCCGCTACCCGAAGAATAAGAGAGAGAGCACGCCCAAGACTACTGGAGCAGGAGGTCGAAGGGCGGCTCGCGATCACTGTCCTGGCTGAACAGCGACCAAACCTGGAGCAGAGCACCGAAAACGCGGTGTCCGAGCAACGCACCAACCGTGACACCGCTAATGACCCCGAGTGCGGTTCCAAGCGTGAAGGGAAGCGCGAAGCTCGTTTTCGATTGCGCGGCCAATCTGCTCCTCCTCATGTTCGCCCAATGCGACCGGCTCACTGAATGACAAGAAGTCGTTGCGCATCGGCCCAAACATCTTCGAGCCGGTAGTGACTTCGCTGTTCCTCGGTGAACAAGTGCACGATGACCGATCCGTAATCCAGTACGAGCCAACCTGTTTCAGCGACACCTTCGCGTCGATCTGGTCGAACGCCCTCGTCGCGCAGTTCGCGGGCGATCGTCTCGCCCATGGCCCGCAACTGTCGTGTGTTATCGGCGGACGCGATGACAAAACAGTCGGCGATGGTCGAAAGCTCACGGATATCGAGGACTTGAATATCGGTAGCCACCGCGTCGGAGGCAATGGCCGCTATTCGTCGCGCCAGATCGGTCGGATCAATCACGAATTACTGTCCGTTCACCGCGTACGTACGTACTATAACAAATCAACGCGCCTCCTGCAATGCGATTCCGCAACGGTGGGCCTGGTAGGGTTCGAACCTACGACCTTGAGGTTATGAGCCCCTTGCTCTGCCACTGAGCTACAGGCCCGACACACCAGAGTTAGGGTTCATTTTAGTTGATGCATTCAATGCGAACAACCGGAATTGGACGGCGGTTAGCCACACTCTGCGTCGACCGCGCCCGAGGATCGCTCATTCCAGGCCAGGCCAACCGGGAACTGCCGCATGACATCGGACATCAGGAGCGACGGCACCCCCTGTACGTTCGCAATTGGTATCTGTTCTCCGCTGAACAGATCCTTCGCGAGTCCCGCCCAGTCGGCGGGTAACGGCAGGTTCGTATTGCCCCACGATCGCGAGGCTGAAAGCGCGGCGCCGTCGTCGATAATCGCGGTACAGAGCCTCGGTGCCACAACCAACACACTGTTGTCGCGATATGTACGTACATAAGCAAAGAGGTGGTCTGCCCGTTCACCCCGCGCGCGGATCTCGATGTAACTGCCATCTCTGAAAACAGCAGGCGAGCGCTCGCGCAGTTTGAGGCACGTCTGAATCAGGAAGAGTTTGATTCGCCCGTCGCCCCAGTTTTCCGTCAGGTCACGCAGCAAGGCGCCTCGGGAAGCGGCGCGGTCAAACCCCGCGAGGGCCTGAAGCCGGCGCTGGTAATCGACTGGACGACGGTTGTCGGGGTCAACCAGGCTGAGATCCCAGAGTTCGCTTCCCTGGTAGATATCGGGGACGCCGGGCGCGGTCAGCTTGAGCAACGATTGGCTCAGCGAGTTGAGTGCTCCCACGCGCGCCACGTAACGTTGGAAGCCCGTAAAATCGGTCAAGAACGCATTCGATCCGTCCGAGTGGAACAACGAGTCGAGAAAGCTCATGAGCGCGTCCTCGTAGACCGCGTCCGGCTCGCCCCAACTCGAACGCTCTTTGGCCTCCCGCACCGCTTTGATCAAGTAATCGTGCAGACGTTGGTGAAACTGATCGAACCCGCTCTGTTCCACCGGCCATGCACCGATCAGCGTCTGATAGATGAAGTATTCAAGGTTATCGTCCGGGATCACCCGTCCATTGCGGATTTCCCGTTCGTCTCGATTGACCCGTTGCCAGGTGGCGAGCCGTTCAGCCCACTCATTCGGAAGCTCGGACAGCACATTGATGCGCGCACGGACATCTTCGCTCCGTTTTGTGTCATGTGTTGATGTCGCGATCATCGAGTGCGGCCATCGTTGGGCCATCACGTGTAGGCGATCATGCGTTTCATCGATCGATGTCGGTGCCTGTTCCGGTTGTCCCCCGACTTCATTACGCGATGCCAGCGGGAAGAAGCGATAGAGCGCGGTATCCTCGTTACCCTTTGCCATCACCGGGCCGCTGAGCTGTTGCCAGCGCATGACGACGTCAAGCCATTCGCCGTGCCGCGCCGAGGGGACATATCCCGGGATGTCGAGCGTCAGAACGCCCGCCAGAAAGTCGAGCGTCTGGCGCAGATCGGGGCGCCGCGCTCGCGCGGTTTCAATCGCCTGCTCGATCCAGCCGCGGTCGCGGTCGTGCACGTCAAGGTCGCTGACATAGGTTCGATAGACCGGTAGCGCCGCGGTCGTCTCGATGAGCGCCTTTTGCAGTGAATCGAACGTCAGATCGCGACCATGACGATCGCTGTTTGAAACGGCCTCCAGTGCGAAGGTGAGTGACCGTACGTACGCGGAAAAGGTTGTTTCGAGCAACTGCCGTTTGGCGAGATAAACGATCTCGGTATAACTGCCGATCACGCCGCACACACGCCGGTAGTTTTCTTCGATCGCGGGCAATCGCACCGGATCGACGAACAGATCACCGATCAGATTCAATGTTTCATAGCCGGTCGTCCCGCTTACCGGCCAATCCTGCGGCAACGGCTCGTCGGACGCGAGAATCTTTTCAACGACGAGATAGGCGGAAGGCGCTCCTGTTCGCTTCACCGAGTCGAGTCGTTTTCGAAGCGTCCGCAAGTAGTGACCGGGGTCGCGCAGGCCATCGATGTGATCGATCCGGAGGCCGCTGACCACTCCGGCAGCAACGAGCTCAAGGACGAGTTGATGTGTCGTTTCGAAGACATCGTCGTCTTCGACCCGCAATGACACGAACTCGTTCACGTCGAAGAAACGTCGGTAGTTGATTTGTTCGCGGGCGATCTGCCAGAAGGCGAGGCGGTACGCCTGTCGTCGGATGATGCGATCGAGTCGGTCGAAACTCCGTGGCTCGCCGGGAACACCGTTGACTTCGGTCAGACGTCGTTCAAGCGCCTGGACACCGTCTGGCAGAGCACGGAGTCGCGAGAGCGTCGCCGCGAACTCACTTCGTATTCGCCGGCGTCGATTCGCGACGTGTTGCTCGAAATGGTTGCGCGGCGGTAGCTCGGCGATTTCGTCGAGCAGTCGCTGGACGTCCGCCCAATCGCCGCTCGTGTCGTGGAGATGCTCTCGCAATGCACCATCGCCATCTTCGAAAATCAGGGCATACGATTCGAGCGCGACGGGGAGGCGGTGCTCAAAATAGCGCAGGTTGTAGCCGTCTTCGGCCGCTTCGAGCCGAATTTCACCACTCTCCAGCGTCTCGCCGTACCGTGCGCCGAGAATTGGCAGGAGGACGCGGTTATGCAAGCTCTCGTTCGGGTCGGCTGGATCCCATTCGATATCGAAGAAGTGGGCAAAGCGGGAACTGGGTCCGTTGAGGAGCACGTCATACCACCAGGGGTTGTCGATGCTGGCGGCCATATGATTGGGAACGATGTCCATGAGCAGGTTTATGTCATGACGGCGGGCTTCCAGCGACAGGCGTTCAAATTCCTCGCGACCGCCGAGTTGTGGGTTGATATGGAGTGGATCGGTGACGTCATAGCCGTGCAAGCTGCCGGGCCGCGCGGTCAGGATCGGCGAGCAGTAGATGTCGGAGATACCGAGTTGGTGCAGATACGGGACGAGTTCGGTGGCCTGGGCAAACCGAAAGTCCGGCGTGAACTGCAACCGGTAGGTCGCCCGTGGCACGTGTCCCGTTCGCCGCACGTTCTCGTTCATTCAGAGTCCACCGTAGCGCTGGCAATGCGCTCGACTAGCATCGCTCCCCAGGGCGCCACCTCGATTGCGTTTCGCTCGTCGATTACCGTGTCACCCGTTGTCGTTCGATTTCCGCCCCAACGATCCGTCGAGGAATCGAGGATCGGCCTCCAATGCTCACCGCCGTTCGGCACGCGAACATCGGCCGTCTCGTTCGTGAAGTTGAGCAGCATGAGTGCCTCCTGATCGCCGTGTCTCCGGTGCAGAACGACAACCCGGTCGTCTGGTCCAGCCAGACCGACATCCTGACGCGTGAACGAAGGAGCGGCGAGAGCCGGCAGTTCCCGTCGCAATCGCAGCAATTCGCGATGGAAGTCCTGCAGCGCGCGCCCGTCTGGTGAATCACGATGTTTGGGATTGAGTTTCGAACGAATGAATGTTTCGGGCGCCTGCGGATCGGGAACGTCTTTGCCCGCATGGATATCCTCGAACGCTTTAGCTCGGCCGCGTCGAACTGCCTCCGCCAAATCCGGATCGGTGTGACTGGTGAAAAACTGGAACGGCGCGGACTCGCCATATTCTTCGCCCATAAAGACAAGCGGAATGTACGGCGAGAGGAGCGTGCAGACCGCTGACAATTTCATCTGTTCGAAACTGAGCATCACTGCGAGCCGGTCTCCAAACGCACGGTTCCCGATCTGGTCGTGATTCTGGTCGCAGACGACGAGTTGTTCGGGGCGAATGTTCCCGGGCGTAGTTCCGTGGGATCGGTCCCGAAAGCCCGAATACTGCCCGATATAGACGAATCCTCGCTCGAAGGCGCGTTTGAGATCGGCTACTCCGTCGAAGTCACGATAGATACCGTCGCGCTCCTGGGTGAGCGCGGTGTGCAGCGCGTGATGAAAGTCGTCGCTCCACTGCGCGTCAAATCCGAGGCCATTCGTCTCCCTACTTTGGATGACCCGCGGATCGTTCAGGTCGCTTTCGGCGATCAGATACGCCGTGCGTCCAAGCATGCGGGCTTCACGATGAATTGTCTCGGTGAGCTGCCTCAGGAATGGGTACGCGCTCTGATCGAGGATGGCGTGGATCGCATCGACCCGGAATGCATCGATGTGCAGCTCCCGCAACCAGTAAAGCGCGCTCTCGATAAAGAAGCGACGGACCTCGTCGGAGCCAGGTCCGTCGAAGTTGAGCGCGTTGCCCCAGAGCGTACGGTAGCGATCGCTGTAGTAGTGGCCAAATTCCCCGGCGTAGGCGCCTTCCGGACCGAAGTGGTTGAAGACGACGTCGAGAATGACCGCCAGCTCGCGCTGGTGGCAGGCATCGACGAAGCGGGCGAATCCAGCGGGCCCGCCATACGATGACTGCGCGGCAAACGGATAGGCACCGTCATAACCCCAGTTGCGCTCGCCGGGAAACTCGTTGATCGGCATCAACTCGATCGCTGTGAACCCAAGGTGACGCAATCGATCGAGTTCGGCGATCGCGGCGTCGAAGGTTCCCGGCGCGGTAAAGGTGCCGGTATGAAGTTCATAGATGACATACTGCTCCAGCGCGGGCGCGCGCCAGAAGGGCGATGACCAACGGAAGGTCGACGGGTCGATTACGGCCGATGCGCCGTGGACACCATCCGGTTGGGAGCGCGACGCCGGGTCGGGTCGCAGCCGCTCACCGTCGAGCTGGTACCAGTAGCGACTGCCGTCCGGCAGATCCGGTACGGTCACCTCGAAATAGTCGCGGGACGTCCGCGCCATGGGCAACAGGCGCGCCGGCGGTCCGTCGAGCTTCAGCGCAACGCTCGTAACCTGCGGCGCCCAGACGCGAAATCTCGTCCGTCCGCCGGGCAACCGAATTGCACCGATCGATGGGGCGTCATCGCTCATTCACTATTCCCCAAGAATCGGAAATAGAGCGCTCCGAGCGGAGGCAGGGTGAGCTTGAGCGACCGGGGCTGTCCGTGCCAGGGCACCGGCGTCGTCTCAGCTTCACCGAAATTACCGACCCCGCTACCGCCGTACACCTCCGCATCGCTGTTCAGTGCTTCCTGCCAGCGACCAAGGTACGGGACACCGACGCGATAGTCGTACCGCGGAACCGGCGTCGCGTTGAATACGGCCACCACCACGTCGTCGGAGTTGCCGGCGCGTCGCATGAAGCTCAGCACGCTGTTGTCGCCGTCGTTCGCATCGAGCCATTGAAAACCGCTCGGATCGAAGTCAACTTCATAGAGCGCCGGCGACTTCCGGTAGAAGCGGTTGAGATCTTCCAGCCAGCGTCGTATCCCGGCGTGAAGCGGGAAATCGAGGAGATGCCAATCAATGCTGCCGTCGTGGTTCCACTCGGACCACTGGCCGATTTCGGCGCCCATGAAGAGTAAATTCTTGCCCGGCTCGGCGTACATCAGCCCGTAGAGCAGGCGCAAATTGGCGAATTTCTGCCAGTCATCGCCCGGCATCTTGCCGAGGAGCGAGCCTTTTCCGTGTACCACTTCATCATGCGAGAGCGGGAGCACGAAGTTCTCGTTGAACGCGTAGATCATGCGGAACGTGAGTTCATGGTGATGAAAGCGGCGATGAATCGGATCCTTGCTGAAATACTCGAGCGTGTCGTGCATCCAGCCCATGTCCCACTTCATACCGAAGCCGAGCCCACCGAGATAGACCGGTCGCGAGACCATCGGCCAGGCCGTCGATTCTTCGGCGTAGGTCTGGACGTCGGGATATTCCTGGAAGATGGTCAGATTGAGTTGACGCAGAAACTCGATTGCTTCCAGATTCTCGCGACCACCGAAGCGATTGGGAATCCACTCGCCGGCTTTGCGTGAATAGTCGAGATAGAGCATCGAGGCGACCGCGTCGACCCGCATTCCGTCCGCGTGATACTGGTCGAGCCAGTAGAGCGCGCTGCTCAGCAGGAAGCTGCGCACCTCGGCACGATCGTAGTTGAAGATGTAGCTGTTCCAATCGGGGTGGTAGCCCTGGCGTGGATCGGCGTGTTCGAAGAGATGCGTCCCGTCGAAGTAAGCGAGACCGTGTTCGTCACTCGGAAAGTGCGACGGCACCCAATCGAGAATGACCCCGATGCCGTGCTGGTGCAGGTAATCAACGAAATACATGAAATCTTGCGGCGTGCCATAGCGGCTACTCGGCGCGAAATAGCCGGTTGTCTGGTAGCCCCACGAGCCGAAGAATGGATGCTCCATGATCGGCATAAGTTCGACGTGCGTGAAGCCGAGCGAGTTGACGTGATCGACCAACTTCGGCGCGATCTCACGGTAGCTGAGCGAACGGTAACCGTCTTCCGGTACGCGCATCCAGGAACCGATGTGCAGTTCGTAGATCGAAATCGGCCCATCGAGCGCATTCCGCTGCCGGCGTTCTCCCATCCACTCCTGATCGTTCCAGTCGTACGCCAGATCCCACACGATGGACGCCCTTTTCGGGGGCACTTCGCTGTAGACGGCAAATGGATCGGCCTTGTCGACGCGGTAGCCGTCGATGTTTGAGTCGATTCGATACTTGTATACGGCGCCATTCGTGATTCCAGGAATGAATCCTTCCCAGATTCCCGAACTCTCCCTCGACGAGAGCAGATTGGCATCCCCGTTCCAGCCGTTGAAGTCGCCGACAACTGCCACCTTATGAGCGTTGGGCGCCCACACGGCGAAGTGCGCGCCATCGACGCCATCCTGCGTAATCAGGTGCGAACCGAGGTGGCGATAAAGCCGGACATGATTCCCCTCGTTGAACAGGTAGATATCGTCGTTGCTGAGCAGACTATTGCGTGTGATCACGCGCCCTCCTCGTTGTTCATGCGTTCGTTGTTTGGCGCGCTAGCCATCTTCTCCGATGAGTTGAAGAACGCCGCGTAGTGGGATCAAAAGCCAATCCGGACGGTTGTTCAGCTCATAACCGACTTCGTAGATCGCCTTTTCCAGCAGAAAGGCATCGATCAGCATCTGCACGTCCGCGAGTTCGCGCGGCAGA
>CALAGB010000242.1 GCA_937891245.1 uncultured Thermomicrobiales bacterium
GGCCGAGGCAACGCTGTCGAGTGACGAAGTGCTGCGCTACAGCCGCCATCTCATCATCCCGGAGGTCGCGCTGGGCGGCCAGTTGAAGCTGAAGCAGGCGAAGGTACTGCTGGTCGGTGCCGGCGGTCTCGGCGCGCCGCTCGGTCTCTATCTGGCGGCGGCCGGGGTCGGCACGATCGGAGTAATCGATGCCGATGTCGTCGATCATACGAACCTCCAGCGGCAGGTGCAGTTTGGCACCGGCGATGTCGGCGTGCCGAAGCTCGAAGCAACCGAGCGGCGGCTGAAAGACCTGAATCCGTATGTGAATATCATCAAGCATGAGACTTGGCTTTCGTCGGAGAACGCGCTCGATATCATCAAGGACTACGACGTCGTTGTTGATGGCACCGACAACTTCCCGACGCGCTATCTTGTCAACGACGCCTGCGTCATGCTTGGCAAGCCGAATGTCTACGGCTCGATCTTCCGCTTCGAAGGCCAGATCTCGGTCTTCCATGCGCAGCAGGGGCCATGCTACCGCTGCCTCTATCCCGAGCCGCCGCCGCCGGGCCTGGTGCCGAGTTGTGCCGAGGGCGGCGTCCTTGGCGTGCTGCCGGGATCGGTTGGCACGTTGCAGGCGATCGAGACGGTCAAGCTGATTCTCGGCATCGGCGAACCGTTGATCGGGCGGCTGCTCCGCTTTGATGCGCTCGAAATGAGCTTCCGCGAATACAAACTGCGCAAAGATCCGAACTGCCCGGTCTGTGGCGAGCACCCGACCGTCACCGAACTGATCGACTACGTGCAGTTCTGCGGTGTGACACCCGAGCCGAAGCCGACCGAGATCGTGGCGCCGGAGTGGCAGATCACGCCGACCGAACTGGTTGCCCTGCGCGCCGCCGGTCAGCAGCCGCTGGTGATCGACGTGCGCGAGCCGCACGAGCGCGAGATCGCCGCCATTCCCGATTCGATCCTTATTCCGGTCGGTGATATCACCGCACGCATGCACGAACTGGATACGAGTCAGGAGATCGTGCTCTACTGCCGCACCGGCGTGCGCAGTGCCAAAGCGCTGGAGCAGCTGCGCGCGGCCGGCTTCAGCAAGCTGAAGAATCTGACCGGCGGCATCCATGCCTGGGCCGATGAGATTGATCCGAGCGTGCCGAAGTATTAGTCACAGCTATTAAGGAAGACAGGAACGACCGTGCAGCAGGATTCAACCCGTGCGCGAACCAAAGGACTCGATCCGGCGACGCGTGCGGTACATGTCGGAGAACGACCGAGCCGGCCGGAGTTTACGCCGGTCGTCACGCCGATCTACCCCGGCTCGACCTACGTCTACGAAGATCTGGAAGAGATGGACGCGGCGCTCGGCGGGGCCGAAGGGAAGTACGTCTACACCCGCTATGGCAACCCGACCTCGTCGGCGCTCGAAGCGGTCATCGCCGATCTGGAAGGGACGAGCTCGGCGGTCGCCTTCGCCTCCGGCATGGCGGCGGTGCATGCCGCCATCACCACCAGCGTCACGCCGGGACAGGCGATTGTCGCCTCGCGCGATCTCTACGGCGCGAGCTATTCGATGCTCGCCGGTTTCATGCGCGAATGGGGCTGCACCGTCGAATTCGTCGATATCCTCGATCTCGATCAGGTGGCGGAGGCGGTCGAACGACTTAAACCGGCGCTGATCGTCTGCGAGGTCATCTCGAACCCGCTGCTGCGCGTGACCGATGTGCCGGCGGTGATGAAGCTGGCGAAGAGCGTGCGCGCCGCCGTATTGGTCGATTCGACCTTCAGCCCGGTGATTTACTCCCCGGCGGCGGACGGCGCGCAGCTCGTAGTCCACTCGCTGACCAAATACATCAGTGGCCATGGCGACGTGACCGGTGGCGTGGTGGCGACAACCTCGATGCGCCGCGAAAAGCTGGCCAACTTTGTGAAGATGGCCGGTGGGCTGCTTGGCCCGTTCGAGTCGTGGCTGGCACTGCGTGGCGTCAAGACGTTGCCGCTGCGGATGGAGCGGCAGTGCGCCAGCGCGGCCGTCGTCGCCGGCGCGATCGCCGCCCACCCGCTCGTCTCGCGCGTCTACTACCCCGGGCTGGCCGATCATCCGAGCCATGCGACGGCACAGAAACTCTTCGGCGAGCGCGGCTTCGGCGGCATGATCGCCTTCGAGATCAAGGATGCCGGTCGTGAAGGAGTGGTCGACTTTCTGGAAGCGCTCGAAATGATCGTCCCAGCGACGTCGCTCGGCGATGTCTACTCACTGGCGCTCTCACCGGCCATGTCGTCACACCGCGCGCTCACGCCCGAAGAGCGCGCCGCCTTCGGCATCTCCGATGGACTGGTGCGCCTTTCGGTCGGTATCGAAGCGCCCGGCGATATCCTCGCCGACCTCGATCGTGCCTTGCAAACAGCCACGCGGCGGAGCGTACACGCCACGGCGTAGAAAAGACGTTATTTCTCTCAGCGGCGCAGGGGGGGTGTCGTCCCGAGCCGCAGGGAAGGATCTCTTCCCCGTTGCCCTGCGCCGCTGCGAGAGAATCACACCATTCCTCTTCCTGTAGCATCGCTTAATCTTTCCATGTGGGTGTAGGATAAAAGGGCTGACGGCCGTTCCACGTGGAGGAGCATCAACCCGTATCATGAGGATGCATTCCCGGCGATCGGGAGAAGCAACTGGCAATACGATCGCCGCGGATCAAGCAGACGACGGTTTCGACGAATCAAGTATCTTCAACGGCCGCCTGCATTCGATAAACGCTCTTGCTGTTCCCAATTTTCGCCTGCTCTGGTTTGGGATGCTCTTCTCGATGGCGGCCATGCAGATGAATATCATCTGCCGCTCCTGGCTCGCCTACCACATCTCCGGCTCCGGTTTCGCGCTCGGTCTCGTTGCATTAGGTCGTGGCTTGCCACAACTGGTGCTCGGGCCGATCGGCGGGGCGGCGGCCGATCGTTTCGACAAACGCACCCTGTTGATCGCCTCTCAGTTCGCGCTCTTCGTCCTGGCGTTCGCGACCGCCGTGCTGGTGCAATTGCACATCATTCAAATCTGGCACCTGATCCTGCTGGGGTTCCTGCAGGGCGTCATCTTTCCGTTCGCCATGCCGACCCGCACGGCTTACATTGCCAACGTCGTTGACGACACGCGCCTGGCGAACGCGCTGGCGCTCGACGCGACCGGCCGCAACCTGAATCGCGTGGTGGCGCCCTCGCTCGGCGGCCTGCTCATCGCCGTCAGTCCGACGGTCGCGTTTTACGTCATTGCCGCCTTCTACGCGATGTCCGGGCTGATGTTGCTGCGCCTGCCGTCCGGTCGGGCACTTCAGGCGAAATCACGCAGTATTCTGGCTGATGTTACCGGGGGGCTTCGCTATCTGCGTGCGGAATCGACGCTCTTGCTGCTCATCGCGATGGCGTTCGTGCTGGTCCTGTTCGGGCGGCCGTTCCAGCAACTGCTACCGGTCTTCCAGGTTGACGTGTTCCATGTCGGCCCGACCGCGCTCGGTATCATGTTTACAGCGGTAGGCGTTGGCGCCGTTTTCGGTTCTCTCGCGGCGATTTGGGTCGCGGAATCCCCCAACCGGCGGATGCTTCAGTTGGCGGCGGGCGTCGCCGTCGGTGTTGCGTTGATGCTCTTCGCCTTTTCACCCTCGTTCTATCTGGCGCTCTTCTTCCTCGCCATTGTTGGATTCATGACGGATTGCTATTTCACGATCAACCGTATCCTGGTGATGGAGGAGGCCGAAAAGGCGTACTACGGTCGGGTGCTGAGCATCTACATGATGACGTGGTCGCTCATGCCGCTCTCGCTCGTGCCGATGGGCATCATGATCGACCATGTCGGTGCGCCGATCACGATCGGCCTGGCTGGTCTGCTCCTTGCCACCATCATCACCTCGATTACGATCTTCAACCCCAACATGCGCCGCCGCGAAGAGTTCCGCCACGCGGTGGCGGCGTCAGACTAATTACCTATCAGATCATCCTCCAGAACGAAATGTCAACGCGCCCGCGAACGCGGGAATGACCTCCGTCTTTCGGCAATTGTGACCGCCGGTGCATGGTTTCTCATGCGTCCTGATGCCAGGCTGGAATTGGAGAACGATCAATGACCGATCAGCGCAGAATAGTACGGAGATGGAATGAGTTGCCGTGAGACGCGCCGAGATGGCGAAGCAACAACGCGGTGGCGGATGGTCGCCAACACCGCGAGCCGCGGCCTCCGGTGGTCCACGTCCGTTGCCATACTTGTCGTCCTCGGCGGTTGTGGTGCGGCGACCACGTCAACACCAGTTCCGACAACCGGCACGACCACCGAGGGAAATCAGTTCGTCGCAGCAGCCTCTACAGTGACTCGTGGTGCGACGATGCAGTCGACGGTCGAAGATGCGACCGTCACGCTCTCACCATCACCAACCGTTATCCCGAGTCCAACGCCGTCGCCTGTACAGTCGCCGGCATCGACGCCGATCCCTACTCCAACAACGGCTGCTCCGCCAACACCGACCCCGGCGCCACCGACTGCCGTCCCAACACTAATTGTCGTACGAACGTCTCCACCAATGCCGACACCGACGCCGGTTCCCGCAACGACTCCCGCTCCAGTGGTCGCGATCGCTGGAGTTCAGACGACTGGCGATGTCGTCGTTACCGCGTCCGTGTCGGATAGCCAACCGGAGAAACGCTCAAAAGTCACGGTTTCCGCTCGGCTCACCAGTGGCGGCCAGCCGGTGGCGGATGTGCCAATGCAGGTGACCTGGCACTACAAGACCACCTCACCCTCGTGTACCGGAACAACCGACGCGGCAGGAAATGCATCCTGCACGCGCAACATCGGCGGCGCGACGACAGGTTATCCGGTGCGCTTGACGGTCGCGTTTACCTGGAACGGCCAGACGTACACCGGCGAGACGAGCTTCACCCCGCGCTGAGCGGCCGCATTGCCATCCATCGGTCTGCTATGCACGCATCATCGCTTCGATGAACTCCTTGACGCCGTCGGGGCCGGTGAGTCTGAGCCAGATCGGGCCGAGGTTCGGTTCAAACGTCAGTTCGAAGCGGAAGAACGAGCAGCAATACCGCTCGGTCTTCACGAAGTCCGCGATCTTCGCGCCCCAGTCTCCGGCGCCGGGAAAGCGAACAACATACCCGCTCTCCAGTTCTTGCCATTCCTCGGCGCCCGCAAAAAGATCCGCTTGCAGGGACTCAAGACGGCTCGCTCGGTCGGCATCGTCGAGGCGACAGGTGATGGGGAGCGTGCCGAGGGCCGTGCTGCCGTCCGCTGGTACGTACCTGTGGGTTGGTTGCATTTGTGAGACTCCGATTCTCCGCCGCACCGAGCGGCGCTGCTGCTTGACACTGCCACTAGACTACGAGTTGAAGTGCGCTTTAAGTCAAGGGAGTGTGAGATGCAGCAACTCACAATCGGCGAGGTCGCCCAGCGGGCTGGTCTGAATCCCTCCGCGTTGCGCTACTACGAGCGGGTCGGACTTCTGCCCAGAGCGCAGAGGGTCAGCGGTCAACGGAGGTATTCGCCTGATATTCTGAACCAACTGGCGCTCGTGCGCATGGCGCAGGAAGCCGGTTTCACGCTCGAAGAAATCCGCATTCTCGTGAGCGAGTTTCCGGAGGATACCCCGCCTGCTGAACGTTGGCAGGAACTCGCATCGCGCAAGCTGGAGGAAGTCGATGCCCTGATCCAGCGCATGCAGGCAGTGCGACAGGTCTTGCAAGAGAGTCTCCGTTGCGATTGCCTGACGCTCGATGCCTGCGTTGAGCGGGGCTGGAGCTTGAAGCAGAAGGTGGGTTGAGCCCGATGTCGCCGCGTTCCCTCTGCGTTCGTGCCGGATTGCGTTGCCATGGTTGAAGGGCCGCCGTTTGGCGAACTGCTGCGCCGTCATCGCTTACTGGCCGGACTGTCGCAGGAAGCGCTCGCTGAGCGCGCCGGACTGAGTGTCGACGCGATCCGGGCGTTGGAGCGAGGCCGGCGAACCGCACCACGGCCCGAAACCATCGGCCTGCTGGCCGATGCCTTCGCGCTTGAAGCGGCGGATCGCGCGAACTTCATTGCCAGCGCGACGGGTCAAGCTCCCGCGCACGGAGACGCTCGGAAGACTCCGCGTTCGCCGAGATCAACCCCGCTGCCGGAGCCGCCGACGACCTTGATCGGGCGGGAACGGGACGTGGACGAGGTCACCGATCTGCTCCAGCGAGCGAGCGTCCGCCTTGTGACGCTCACCGGCCCTGGGGGTGTCGGAAAGACGCGTCTCGCGCTGGCGATCGCCCACCGGCTTCGCACCGCGTATCCGGATGGCGTCGTGTTTGTCGATCTGTCGGCGCTGCGTGATCCCTTCCCCATCGCGCCGGCGGTGGCTCGTGCGCTCGGGCTGCGCGAGGACGGAGCGCGCGGTCCGCGTGATCTGCTCGTGGCGTTCTTGCGGGCGAAGCGATTGCTCCTGGTGCTGGATAATTTCGAGCAGGTAATCGGTGCGGCGCCTCTGCTGGCCGAGCTGGTCGCCGAAACATTGCATCTCTCGCTTCTGGTGACGAGCCGAACGCCGCTGCACCTACGCGCCGAACAGCATTACCCGGTGCTGCCGCTGGAGACGCCAGACAGCGTTGATATCTCACTTCAAGAGGCAGGCGAGTTTCCGGCGTCGCGCTTGTTTACCGAGCGAGCCATCGCGACACTGCCGACCTTCCAACTGAGCACCAACAACGCGCAAAGCGTCACGGAAATTTGCCGGAGATTAGATGGCCTACCGTTGGCGATCGAGTTGGCGGCCGCCCGCGTCGCGCTGCTGCCACCGCAGGCGCTTCTCTCACGCCTGGAGCGGCGGCTCGTGGTACTTACCCACGGAGCGCGCGATCTGCCGGAGCGCCAGCAGACGCTCCGGGCAACGATTGACTGGAGCTATGCGCTCCTGTCGAACTGGCAGCGCGCGATCTTCCGCCGGCTCAGCGTCTTCGCCGGTGGTTGTACGACGGATGCGGCTGACGTCGCCGTGGGATCGCGGGAGAGCGCCGCTGACGACATCCTCGGAGAAATCGATGCGTTGGTCGATCACAGCCTGTTGCACAGCCTGGTCCAGGCGGATGGTGGGCCGCGCTTCCGGATGCTGGAAACGGTGCGGGAATATGGGTTGGAGCAGCTGGCGCT
>CALAGB010000243.1 GCA_937891245.1 uncultured Thermomicrobiales bacterium
GTGATCGTGGTCGTCCTGATCTGTTTCTTCCCGATCGTCGTGAACACCGTCGACGGTCTGCGTTCGGTAGACCCCGAACTCGTCGACCTGCTGCGCAGCATGGGGGCGAGCGAATGGACGATCTATCGCGTCGTCCGTATTCCCTCGTCGCTGCCCTCCATCTTCTCCGGCACGCGCATCGCGGCCGCCGTGAGCGTCATTGGCGCATTGATCGGCGAATGGGTCGGCGCCTCAGCCGGTCTTGGCTATCTCATGACCCGTTCGGCGGCGCAGTTTCTGACGGCACGCGTCTTCGCCGCCGTGCTCATCTCGGCCGTCATCGGATTAGCGATGTTCGGTGTCGTCGCGCTGCTGGAACGGCTTTTCTTGCCCTGGCAACACATCGGTTCGACCGACGAATGATCTCCACGTGACACGTGAAAGGGGCTGAAACGAAGATGCGGGTGCAACGCTGGTGGATGCTTCTCCTAATGCTCGTCATTCCGCTGTCGGCCGCCTGCGGTCCGGGCGGTTCGTCGTCTTCGTCCAACTCGGTAAGCATGGTGCTCGACTGGTATCCCTGGTCGAACCATGCCGGACTCTTCCTGGCGCAGGAGAACGGCTATTTCAAGGATGAGAAGCTCGATCTCAAGATCAACGTGCCGTCGAGCACTGACGACGTACTGCAGCTCGTCGGTACCGGTCACGACACCTTCGGCATCAGCTACGAGACTGATGTGCTGCTGGCGCGCGAGCAGGGCGTGCCGGTGCGCTCGATCGCGGCGCTGGTGCAACAGCCGCTCAATACGGTGATGTCTTTGAAATCATCCGGCATCACACACCCGAAGCAGCTGGAAGAAAAGAAGGTCGGTTATCCCGGCATTCCGAGCGACGAGGCGCTACTGGCGACGATGATGCAGGCGGACGGCGGCGACTACAGCAAGGTGCAGATGATCAACGTCGGCTTTGATATCGTCCCGGCGCTCATCAGCGGGCGTGTCGACGCCATTATCGGCGGCTACGACGTGCACGAGTCGATCCTGGCCGAGCAGCAGGGCGATCCAGTCAATGTCATGCACGTGCAGGACTGGGGCGTGCCGAATTATTACGAACTGGTCGTCGTCGCCAGCGAAGAGACGATCAAGAAGAACCCCGAGATGGTCGAGCGCTTCGTCAAGGCGATGACCCGGGGCTACACGGCGGCCGCCGCCGATCATAAAGCCGCGCTCGATGCGATCGTCGCCAAATACCCCGACACCGACGTCAAGATGGAGACGATCGGCATGGATCGCCTCGCCCCACTCTGGACGGCCGGCGCGCCTAGCTTTGGCTGGCAGACGAACGAAGAGTGGCAGCAGTACGCCGACTGGATGGCGAGTCACAACCTGCTCAAAGGCAAGGTCGACGCCAGCCAGGCGTTCACGAATCAGTTTGTGGAGGATGCGGGGAAGTGACGACGTTGGGCTTAGGAGAGGAGTGATTCTCACGGATCGTGTGCCTCGAGCGGGCCGTCGCCCGTGGCCTCGGCCCGGGTTCGTGGGGTACGTGCCCCGGAGTGGATCGTCGCCGGAGGCCTGGCCCGAGGGAATGGATTAGGCGCCCCCGACCGGGTCGTTGCCCGGCCCCCGCCCGGGGGGTGACGGATCGTCGGACCCCGACCGGGTCGTCGCCCGGACCCCGCCCGGGGGACGGGTGCCGTGTCCCCGAACGGGTTGCCGCCCGGACCCCGCCCGGGGATAAATGCCCGGGCTCCTGAGGCGAAGCCCACTGAAGGGGCTGATTTTCGTGAGTGTTTACTGGGCTTGGTCGTTGGAAATCGGCGGTAGTCATCGCGAACGTAGGCGTTCTATCTGAGTCCCTTTAGTGGACTTCGTCTTTGGAGCCCGGGCATTTATCCCCGGGCGGGACGGACCGCGCGAACGTTCAACGTTTGGCGACGCCGCTCCCCGATGGGGCCTCCGACGATGACACGCTCGGAGACGCTGAATCAATCATCCCCGGGCGTGGTCCAGACGACGCCAACCTCCGAGTCACGCAATCCGCTCCCCGATCAGGCCTCCGACGACGAGCACGGTCAGCGGCCCCTGGCCAACGCTGCTCGTCCCACTACCCTGCCAGTTCCGGATTTTTGCGAATGACGAGGAACCAGTATGGTAGCAAGGCAAGGATGTTGAGGATGCAGAGCATTAGGAGCCAGACGATGCGGGCTTCGTCGGTGATCTGCGATTTGGGGCGCTTGCTGGCGTCGAGGAGCGCGACGACGATGCCGATCCAGGTGAGGCCGATCGCCGGCAAGCTAGCGATCAGGATGAGCCAGATCGGAAAGTTGAGAACGATACCGCCGATGATGGCGAACGCCAGGTAGACGGCGAACACGATAACCGAGGATGGTATGAGCCAGGTGAGTCGACTGATCCCCTGCACGGTACTGGTCTACTCCGTCTTGAGGCGGGCGAACAGACAAAAATCGCAGGCGCCGGGGCGCGTTGGTCGCCGGTGCCTGCGATCGTTCGATGACAATCGAGAGACGATCATTCGCTAGCTGCTAGCGCGATGCCGTCTTGGCTTCCTTACGCCTCCGCTTGTGCTCCGCCTTGCGGGCCTTGGCACGACGCTGTTCGCTCTTGCTGACAAAGCGGCGTTTGCTGCGAAAGTCGCGTAGAAGACCTGATTTTTGAACGTCTTTCGTAAAACGCTTCAGGAGGGAATCAAAACTCTCACTATCGCGCAATTCAACACGCATCGACCTGTTCACCTCCTTCCCTCCATGACTCATTCAAGCATCGCCCCGCAAAAAAAGAGCGCCCCATTTCGCTGCAGGACACCCGTACGGGTCGAAACACTCGATCCTTAACTATAGCACAGAGCAGCTCACGCCGATTCTGATCCCGGCAGGGGCAAGCCCCTGTGCTTGTGCTGGTTGCACGCCGTCAAAATAGTCCGCGGGGCGACCAGGGCAGCCACGGGGGGCTGCCCCTACCGGGAATGCGTGGAATATTAGCCCCGCTCGTCGATCGGGACGTAGGTCTGTGACTCCGGACCGGTGTAGAGCGCCGACGGACGAATCAGATGGTTGTCCTCGAGCTGCTCCAGCACCTGTGCGCTCCAGCCACCGACGCGGCTGATCGCGAAGGCGCCCGGCATCATGTCGGTCGTCATGCCAAGCATATAGAGGACTGGTGCCGAGTAGAACTCGACGTTCGGGAAGAGCTTGCGGTCAAGGAAGAACTGGTTCGTCGCGGTGATCTGTTCCAGCCGCTGTGCCAGATTGTGCCAGGTCGCATTGCCGGTCTCTTCGGCGAGCTTGGCCGAATGCCCCATCAGTTGATCGACGCGCGGGTCGCGCGTCTTGTAGATGCGGTGGCCGAGGCCCATGATGCGTCGGTGGGTGCGCAGCGATTCCTCGACGTAATTATCGGCGTTGTCCTCGGACCCGATATCGATCAGCATCTCCATCGACTTCTGGTTGGCGCCGCCGTGCGCATCGCCCTTGAGCGTGCCGAGCGCCGTCGAAATCGCGGCGTAGATGTCGGAGATCGTTGAGATCGTGACGCGAGCCGAGAAGGTCGACGCGTTCATGCTGTGCTCGCAGACGCAGACGAGATAGGCGTTCATGGCGTCCTCGAACGTCTTGCTCTGACGTTCGCCGTGCACCATGCGCAGGAAATCGGCGGCGGTATTGAGCGATGGATCGGGATCGAGGGCCGGTTCGTCTTTGCGCAGCCGTGAATAAGCGGCCAGCATCGTCGGCATCGCACCGGCCAGCCGGATCGACTTCTCACGAACGGCGTCGTGCGACAGATCGTGGCAGGTGGGGTCTTCCATCGCCATGGCCGTGACGCCGGCCCGCATCGCGTCGATCGGATCGCCGGTCTTCGGCAGTGCCTTGATGACGTTCATCACCGTCGGCGAGAGCTTACGGGCGCTGGTCAGCTTGCCGTTCAGTTCGTTGAGCTCACTCCTCGTCGGCAACTTGCCGTACCAGAGGAGATAGAGCACCTCTTCGAACTGGGCGTGTTGCGCGAGATCGGCGATGCTGTAGCCAAGATAATTCAGGCGGCCATTCGTCCCGTCGACCATACTCAGGCGGGTCTCGGCGACGATAAGACCGGCGAGGCCGCGGTTAATTTCTGGTGCCGTCGTGGTGCTGCCAGGATCAGCCATCAGTTCGTCCTCCCTACAATTGTCCGCGTGGGACAGAAGCATCGGTCGCGTGAACGTCGGCTGGGCCTCGCGTCGCGCGATCATCAGTCCTATGGTAGCACGCGACTTCCAGAGCGTATACACGTCAGGACGGATATTGATTTGTATTGATTTTGGTTTTGACGTCGGGTCTGGCCGCCACTATACTGAAGGTCGAAGCGGGGGTGTTGCGAATGATTAACATCGAGGGCGTCGAGTATCTGACGGCGGCGGAAGCGGCCGGCATGCTCGGGGTGAAGGTCACAACACTGTACTCGTACGCCAGCCGCGGGCGCATTCAGAGCTACCGCCGCGGTATTAAGCGGGAGCGCTTCTACCGGCGCGACGATATTGAGGCGCTGCTCAAAATGCGACCGACCGTCGATCTGTCCGACGATGGTGACCCGATACCGGACCGCTGGACATCCCCTTCGTAACCGTGTCATGAGGATGATCGCCCCGCCGGCGGGGCGATGAATTGACAACGCGGTCCGCGCCGCGCGGACTCTTGGCGCGCGTCTTGCTCATGCTCAACGTCGAAGGAGGAGCCTGCGTGTCCTGTGTCTTAATCGTCGACGATGATCCGGCGATTCGCGGCATGTTGGTCGAATTACTCAGCGACGAAGGGTATGAGACTCTGGTGGCCGGTGACGGGCATACGGCCGTCGAAATTGCTACGAATCAAACGCCCGACGTGATCTTGATGGATCTTATGTTGCCCGTTATGGATGGTGCTTCAGCCACTCGCATTATCAAGACGAATCCGACGACTGCTTCAATTCGTGTTATCGCCATGTCGGCCGGTGCAAACCTGCGCTTGCTGGCCGACAACTTGCCGGCTGATGGTGTGGTCGGCAAACCGTTCGATCTCGACGCATTGCTGGCAGATGTCGCCATCCAGTTGCGACATCTGGCCGTGTCGGAGGCGTTGCAGTCATCGAAACATGAATGAATCGGCCGGAATGCTGTATATCTGGCTCGGGAAAGACCCGATCTCGACCGAGCCGGATGCCGAAATCGAGGATGTTCCCGGTGAGTCCGATCTCGCGCTGATGGCCGCGGCCATCGCTGACGGGCGGCTTGGTCGTTACCTGCCGTTACGCATCGCCTTCTCATCGCACCGCAACCCCCACCAACCAAGCATCCGCTCCATCGACGTCGCTCGTATGTTGCGTGAATATCGTATCCCCCATCAGCGTTGCTATGAACTGTCGCTGGATGGAGAACGATGAGACGCGGCCGACGCCGAGGGCGCTATGAATGTCGCCCCTATATCGGCAGAGATTCCGGAGGGTCGACATTCATGGCGCCCTGGCCACCGCGTACTGAAGTTGACAGAACACCGACTCATTTCCCGCAAGAGGGTGAGGACGGCCTTCCACGATGTTCCTAACACCCAAAGAGATTGACCGGCTGACCGTTTACACGCTGGCAGAGCTGGCGCGCAAGCGGCAGGCGCGTGGGTTGAAGCTGAATCACCCCGAGGCGACGGCGATCATCTGCGACGAGATCTTCGAGGAAGCGCGTGCCGGCCGGAGCTACGATGAGGTCGTGGCGCATGCGACGAGCGTCTTGACGCGCGCGGATGTCATGGAGGGCGTCGCTGAAATGCTGAGCAGCGTGCTGGTTGACGCGATGTTCCCTGATGGCACACACCTTGTGACCGTTAGGAACCCGATTCGATGAAATTGAGCGATTTACCGCCCGGAGGCATCGTGCCGCGGCCGGATCCGGTCGAGATCAATTCAGGGCTTCCAGTTACCTTGTTGCGCGTGACGAATGATGGAGACTATCCGATCCACCTGACCGCGCACTTCCACGTCTTCGAGGCGAACCCGATGCTCCGCTTCGACCGTAAACGGGCCTTCGGCCAGCGGCCGGATGTTCCGGCCGGCGGCGCAGTGCGCTTTGAGCCGGGCGAGACAAAGACGATCCGGCTGGTTCCGATCGGCGGGCGACGTGTCGTGCGCGGTTTTGCCGGACTGGTCGATGGGCCGCTCGATGGCGCTGATGTCGATGAACTACTGCGGCAGGTGATCGCCCGCGGCTATCGCCACGAAGCAGAGCCGGAGGATTAGCCGTGCCGGAGTCGATGGATCGCGACCGCTACAACGCGTTGTATGGCGCCACCACCGGCGATCGCATCCGGCTGGCCGACACCAATCTCTTCATTCGGGTTGAACGCGACGATTCAGAACCGGGCAGTGAGCTGCTGACCGGCTTCGGGCGTCCGGTGCGCGATGGTATGCTGATTGGCCGCCAGCCGGGGCCGAGCAAGCTCGATCTGCTGGTGACGAATGTCGTCGTGCTCGACCCGGTGCTCGGTGTCATCAAGACGAATATCGGCATCAAGAACGGACGCATCGTCGGCATCGGCCGTGCCGGCAACCCCGATGTCAGCGACAATATCGATCTCGTCCTGAGCGCCAGCACCGGCATGATCAACGGCGATGGGCTGATTGCGACGCCGGGCGGTGTCGATTCGCACGTGCATCTCTCCTCAACCAGTCTGATCGGCGCGGCATTGACGTCCGGCCTGACAACGCTGGTCGGGCAGGGTTCGGGCGGGGTATGGGACCTCGGCGTCAATCCGGCGGCCAACCTGCGCCATGTCTTTGAGGCGTTCGAGAGCATCCCGCTCAATCTCGCCTTGCTCGGGCGCGGCTCATCGAGCCACCAGCATCTTGAAGAAGAGATCGAGTCAGGCAACGCCGGTCTCAAGATTCACGAGGATGTCGGCGCCTTCCCGGCGGTGATCGATGCTTGCCTCAGTATGGCCGACGTCACCGGTGTGCAGGTGGCGATTCACACCGACGGACTGAACGAGGCGGGGGCGCTGCGTGAAACGATCTCGGCGATCGCTGGTCGCTCGATCCACGCCTATCACGTCGAAGGCTCGGGTGGCGGCCACGCCCCGAACCTGCTCGAGATCGTGCACGAGGCGAATATCATCGGCTCGTCGACCAACCCGACGATTCCGTTCAGCGTCAATAGCGTCGCCGAACAACTCGATATGATCATCGCGGTCCACCGGCTCAGCCCGCTCTTCGAAACCGATCTGGCGGCGGCGCGTGATCGCATTCGCGCCAGCACGATCGCTGCCGAAGATGTCCTGCACGACATCGGCGCGATCAGCATCATGTCGTCCGATTCACAGGGGATGGGCCGTATCGGCGAGGTGATCAGCCGTACCTGGCAGCTGGCGCATCGGATGAAGGAGGTGCGCGGCGGCGGCTTTGACCTGGAAACCGGAGAAGGTGACGATAACCCGCGCGTGCTGCAATACCTCGCCAAGTATACGATCAACCCGGCGCTGGCGCACGGACTGGCACATCAAGTCGGGAGCCTGGAGCCGGGCAAGCTGGCCGATATCGTGCTCTGGCACCCCGCCTTCTTCGGCGCCAAGCCGCAGCTGGTGATCAAGGGCGGCTTCGTCGCCTGGGCGGCGGTAGGTGATGGTGTCGGTTCGACCCGCAGCAGCCAGCCGCTGATCTACCGGCCGATGTTCGGCGGTCTCGGCCGGGCGCCTTCGGCGCTCTCGCTCAACTTCGTTTCCAGGCAAGCGCTGGAGGCCGGCTTCTCGCGCAAATACCATCTCAACCGTGCCGCAGTTGCGGTGCAGGACACCCGCCAGACCTACAAAGCCGCCATGCGCTACAACACCGCGAACCCAATCGTCCGCGTCGATCCCCGTAGCCACGAAGTCGAGATCGACGGCCGGCTGGTCGATGTTCCGCCGGCCGAATCGTTGCCGCTGACACAGCGGTATTTCGTCGGGTGACCAAACGCGTGCTCTTCTGACGACATCGGCGACCGACCCTCAGGCGCCGATCGGGTGAATACGACGTTGAGGATTTATCCAAGTGTTCGCCTAAAGACAACCCTCTCCCGTTCGAGACGGGAGAGGGTTCTCCCTCCCGTGGGGAGGGAGTCAGTGGGTGGGACCGGCCAGGGGTGAGGGCGGCCGCTCCCCCATATATCGCGCTCTTGGCCGAATCATTCGCCGTTGCGTGTATTGCTCCAGCGCGTGGGCGACCCAGCCTGCCGTGCGACCGAGCGCCATCAGGTTGAGGGCGGAGCCACGTTCGAGGCGCAGGAGGCGGGTGACGGCGACGAGCCCGAAATCGACGTTGGGGCGTTCGCCGATCAGGTCGTGTGCCGCGCGACAGACGGCGTCGGTGAGTTGAAGCGCGGGATCGTCCGGCAGGAATTCATGGCACAGATCGAGGAGCAGCACGCCGCGCGGATCGCCCTCTGGGTAGAGCTGGTGTCCGAAGCCGGGGATGCGTTCACCGCGACGGAGGCGGCCGGCAAGGATCGCGGTAGCGCGCTCCGGCGCGGCGACTTCATCCAGCAGCGCTTCGACCCGCTGGCTGGCCGCGCCATGAAAGACGCCGCGCAGCGCGCCGATACCGGCCCCGATCGCGTCATAGAGAGGTGCACCGGTCGACGCGACGCAGCGTACGGTGAAAGACGACGCGTTTAGTTCATGATCGGCTGACATGATCAGGGCTGCGTCGATGAACCGCTCCGCGCCCTCGATATCTGGCGCCAGCTGCGCCGCGATCGTGTGCGCGATTCCGTCGAGCGCCGGTGCCCCCGCAATTTCGGCCACGAACGCGTCGAGAATCGCGAGCCCTGCGCGGGTGATCGAACGCGGGCGAAGATCGTAGGCGGCTGGATCAGCCGCCGCCAGCACCGGCAGCCGAGCCTGCAAGCGTTCCAGCGGGCCGAGTGATGCAGGGAGCGGAGCACGATCGACGTGCCGTGTGGGCAACGTGCGCGACTCGCTGTCAACGTGGCCCTCCCAGAGCAGTTGAAGCACGTCTTCGAAATGCGCGCTGCGGGCGAGCTCGAGCGCGTCGTGGCCGCGGTAGAAGAGGCGCCCGCCTTCAATGAGCGTAATCGCGGACTCCAGTACCGGCGTGCCCCAGCTGAGCGCCGTTTCGGCCGAACGAGCCGGATCGCGACGCTGCGCCTGCCGTTCCTTGAGCGCCTCCACATCGGCGCGCCGGTAGCGGCGCTGGCGCGTACCGACCGGACCAGGCTCGGAGTGGATCAGTCCGCGACTGACGTAGGCGTAGAGCGTCGCCGGACTGATACCGAGTTCCGTTGCTGCCTCACGTGCGGTCAGATTGCCTTGGCGGACCATCTTCCCCTCCCCTTGCTCCATATCTATTGATTCAAGGATCAATCTTGATCAATATGTTGCGGCAAGCCTACACTCGGGTTAAGGACGTGTCCAGCCGTTGGTCAATTCGAGCGAGGAGTCGGCATGTCGAGTGATATGAGTGTTGCAGTGAAGTCGGGCCTGGAAGGTGTGGTTGCCGCTGCCACGACGTTGAGCAGCGTCGATGGCGAAGCGGGCGAGCTGATTATCGGCGGCTACCGCCTGGAGGAATTCGCCGGGCGTGCGACCTTCGAAGAGACGATCCACCTGCTCTGGTACGGATCTTTGCCAACGGCGGCCCAGTTGCGCGATCTTATGGCGACGCTGGCGGCCAATCGGCCACTACCGGAAGCGACCTCGTCGCTCATCCGGTCGGCCGCGGCCGACCGGATGACAGCGATGGATGCGCTGCGGATGGCGCTCGATTCGCTCAGTCTGGTGACGCGCACCGAGGATCATAACGACCGCACGGCGCAGCCACTTGGCCTCATCGCACGCATTCCGACCATCATCGCCGACTACGCTCGCCTGCTGGCGGGAACCGATGTGATCGCCCCCGATCCGGAGCTGGGCGAGGCCGCTAACTACCTTTACATGTTGCGCGGGGCCCGTCCGAAGCCCGAACATGTACGGGCGCTCGATACCTATCTCAACACCGTCATCGATCATGGGCTGAACGCCTCGACCTTCACGGCGCGTGTCATCGCCTCCACCGGCTCGGATATCGTCTCAGCGTTGGTTGGTGCCCTTGGTGCCTTGAAGGGCCCATTGCATGGCGGTGCACCGGGACCGGCGCTCGATATGGTCTTCGAGATCGGCACGGCCGATCGCGCCGAAGCGGTGATTCGGGCGAAGTTGGAGCGTGGCGAGCGCTTGATGGGCTTTGGTCATCGTGTCTACAAAGTCCGCGATCCCCGTGCCGACGTGCTCGCGGTCGCCGCGGCGCGGCTCCTGGAACGCGGCGCGGCCGATCCGGCGCTGTATGGCCTCGTGCGACACGTCGAGACGACCGCGCTCAGATTGCTCGAGGAGTACAAACCTGGCCGACGCCTGCAAACCAACGTCGAGTTCTACACTGCGCTCGTGCTGCATTCGATCGGACTGGAAGCCGAGCTTTTCACGCCGACGTTCGCCATGAGTCGCGCCGCCGGTTGGACCGCCCACTATTTTGAGCAGCAATCCACCGGCCGCCTCATTCGACCCCAGTCGATCTACACCGGCCCCCACGACCGGCAGTGGGTGCCGCTGGAGACGAGGTAGCGCGGCGGGCAGCCCTCACCCCCGGCCGGTCCCCTGCCTAGATGTAGACCCGGATCAAGATGTCCGTCGGGTTGAAGGCGGTGGCTGGGCTTTGCTCCTGGGGGCAGGCGGAGACGCCGACGACCATGTCCATGAGCGCCCGTAACAGGACGTAGTCGCTGCGTTCCGAGAGTGGTTCGCGGATTTCGAACTCGCCACGGGCGCGCAGGCCGACGTTCTGGAAGAAGTTGACCGGATCGGGGATGCGGTCGTAGTCGATGTTCCACGGCTTCAGTTCACGGAAGAAGTTGTCGCGACAGCCGGGATGATTGATCAGCCCGTAGTCGTCGTTATAGCGGCGCCGGTCGCAGGAGGGGAGCAGGATGTCGTGTCGCCCGACCGTGTCTTCAATGAGGGCGAACATGGCGTTGCGCCGGTTGCTGTAGATCGTCATTCCTTTAACCAGCATGAGCGAGTTGTTGATGCCGCGCGTGTGTGAGGTCGACAACATCTCACGCAGATCATGTTTATTGAAGCAGACCATCTCTGAGACCTGGCGCCCCTCGACATCGTTGATCTGCAGGTACTGACCTTCTTTGATCTCAAAGACGTCCGGCGCGGCCGGTCGCACTTGCGCCGCGCGGCGCGCCATGCGCCCGGCGAGAATATCACTGCTGGCGATCATGCTGTTGTCGCTTTCTCGCTCATGCTGCTATCGTCTCTACTTCATCTTACCGAAGACAAGACAGGCGTTCTGGCCACCGAGTCCGATCGAATTGGAAATAGCGATATCGACCTTCGCCCGACGCGCCTCATTGGGCACGTAATCGAGGTCGCAGTCCGGATCGGGATTCTCGTAGTTGATCGTTGGATGCAACACCTGGTCGCGGACGCTGAAAATGGTGGCCATCGCCTCGACAGCGCCGGCCGCGCCCATGAGATGTCCGATCATCGACTTGGCCGAACTGACCGGCACGTCAGCGGCGTGTTCACCAAGCGCGCGTTTGATGGCCAGCGTCTCCGCCTTGTCACCTAACGGCGTCGAGGCGGCGTGCGCATTGACGTAATCAACCTGCTGCGGCGATACACCGGCGTCGTTCAGTGCGTGGATGATCGCCAGGGAGGCGCCGCGACCTTCCGGTTCCGGCGCGATCGGATGGTAGCCGTCGTTGCTGCTGGCGTAACCGAGCAGTTCGGCGTAGATCGTCGCGCCGCGTGCCTGGGCATGCTCCAACGATTCGAGCACGAGAATGGCGGCGCCCTCGCCGATGACGAAGCCTTCGCGGGTGGCGTCGAAGGGGCGGCTGGCGCGCTCCGGCTCGTCGTTGCGAGCTGTGGCCGCCTTCTGCACGGCGAAGCTGGCAACGAAGAGGGGGAAGATGCTGTGCTCGGTGCCGCCGGCCAGCGCCAGATCAGCTTCGCCTTTGCGGATCATTTCGGCCGCCTCGCCAATCGCCTGGGCGCCGGTGGCGCAGGCGGTCGAGACGGTCAGGCTCGGCCCAACGAAGCGGAACGTCTGGGCGACGTGATAGGCGGGCAGATTGTGCGGGAAGGTCGTCATAAAGAAGGGCGAGACGCGCATCAGACCGCGCCGGTTGGTCAACTCCTGCGTTTCGAGGATCGTTGCCATGCCGCCCGCGCCGCTACCGACTACGACCGCCGCGCGATCGGGATCGAAACTTTCTGGGGCGAGCCCGGCATCCTGCAGCGCCATGCCTGCCGAAGCGACGGCGAACTGCGAGAAGAGCGCCATCTGCCGTGCCGTCTTCGGATCGACCCAGTCCTTGATCGAGAAGTCACGTACCTCGCCGGCGATATGGACCGGAAGTTCACTCGGGTCGAAACGTTCGATCGTATGAATACCTGATTGACCGCCGACCAACCCTTGCCAGGTCTCCTCGGCGGTGAGTCCGAGCGGTGTGACGGCGCCGGCGCCGGTGATAACCACCCGGCGACGCCCTTCACGTGCCGCTGCCAGTTTCCAGCCGCACGCGGGACAGAAATTCGCGTCGAGTGGTGCCGTTTTGCCGCAGTGCGGGCAGTCCAAAGTCGCCTCCAGCATGCTTCGTGATCACCCAACCCCAAGCGGTCAAGATCGTACCACGAGAAGTGTTTCTCTCGCAGAGACGCCGAGAACGCAGAGATCTTCATAAGAAAAACCTCTGCGTCCTCTACGACTCTGCGAATGAATTTCGTTCCTACCGCGTCGTTGGACGGAGCATGATCCGTTCGCGGCGTGGCTTGTTAACGGCGTCAACCGCGAGGCGGGCGGCCGCTTTGCGGGCGGCGTCGCGGAACGCTTCGGCGGGCGGCGATTCCGGCTCGGAAACGATGATCGGCGTCCCGGCGTCACCACCGGCGCGCACAGCCGGCTCGAGCGGAACACGGGCCAGCAGTGGTACATCGTTCTGCTCGGCCACCCGCTGACCGCCACCGCTGCCGAAGATGTCGGTCTCTTCGCCGCAGCAGGGGCAGATGAAGTAGCTCATATTCTCGACAATGCCGAGGATCGTCGTCTTCACTTCCTTGAACATCGCCAGGCCCTTGATGGCATCGGCCAGCGCGACATTCTGCGGTGTGGTGACAATGATGGCGCCGGAGAGCGGAATCTGCTGCACCAGCGTCAACTGAGCGTCGCCGGTTCCCGGCGGCAGGTCAACGACCAGGTAATCGAGTTCGCCCCAGTCGACATCTTTGAGGAACTGCGTGATGAGCTGTGAAACGAGCGGGCCGCGCCAGATGAGCGCCTTATCGGGGTCGATCAGGAAGCCGATCGACATGATCTTCACGCCATAAATATCGAGCGGTATGATCTTGTCGTCCTTCATCATCGGCTGGGCCTGGATGCCCATCATGATCGGGATACTCGGGCCGTAGACGTCGGCATCGAGCAGGCCGACGCTCGCCCCGTCCTGGGCCAATGCGATCGCCAGGTTGACGGCGACGGTCGATTTGCCGACGCCGCCCTTGCCGCTGGCGACGGCGATGACGTTCTTGACGCCCTTCAGTGGCTGGCGATTCGTCATACCGGCGCCACTGGCACGTACCCGTGACGTGAATTTCAGATCAACGGATTTAACACCGGGCAGCGCCATGACGGCGTCGCGCACATCAGTTTCAATGGTGGCGCGCAACGGGCACGCCGGGGTAGTCAATTCGACGTGAACGGTGATCGCTCCGCCGGAGATCTCAACTTCCTTGATCATGCCGAGGTCGACGAGACTCCGGCCGATCTCTGGGTCATTGACCGGTCGCAGGGCTTCAATAACCTGCTCCTTTGTCAACCCGCTCTGTGACATCCAGAACCTCTCTTCCGCAGCTCATCATCCGGCATGGCGGCATGAACGCACGTGACTTTCGAAACCAAACTATATCAGAACTCGGGTTCAGACACACGATGAAACGACGCGGCACCGGTCGCGTCTTCGCGCTCAATTGGCGACGTGGTTCGTGTGCTTAGCCGTCGCGCGGCTCCAGAGGGATGATAACCCAAAGAATGAGATATGGGAGGAGTCCGGGAATGCCGCCCGGAAGCAAAAGGATGATCCAGAAGAAGCGCATCAGCCAGATCGGGATGCCGAAGCGTTCGGCGAGCCCGGCGGCGACACCGGCGATGATCTTGTGTTCGCGTGAACGATAGAGGCCGCGTGAAGTTGACATCGGTTCCTGTTTCGACTGAGAGGGGCGGGTCACGTCCGTATCAATAAAGCGTCGCAATCCACCTGCCTGCGTTTGATCTCATGAACTGCCTCGTGTGAAGAGAGGCTAGAGGGCCCGCTCCACGTTGCCGTGCGGGGACGAGCGGACCCTCGAAGGGGGAGGTGTCGGGAGCAGGTGGTCTTCCCGACCGTGAGGTTTTGGAGGTTCACGGCACAACAGGGGGGAATGTCATACCGCGGTGAGTCATTTCGTGCGACGTGCCCGCGCCACCTCGGCGAGCTCTTCTTGACTGAGTTGAAAGGTCGACAGGGCCGCGTTCAAATTGCTGTTGCTGCGGCTGGCCCTGACGTCCAATCGATCGTCGCCTCACCAATCTCTTTTATGACTCTATAGTAGGGGCCAGCCTCCCGCGACACACCTATCCAAACGACCAACATCCGGTGTTGACTGGACAGTGAACCGCCTGTACCAACGGACAGGAATCGGCCTCAAACGCATTTCTTGGTCAGGCGCCAGACCGTCGCGGGACCGTGCGGGGTGGGAGATTGGCGAGGAAGATGATGATGGCGAGGGCATCAAACAGCCCGGCGACGCTCATGATGGCGGCTCGCCCATCGCTGGCGGTCAGAGCCGGCAGCAGGAGCGGCGCGACGCGCCAGAGCACCGCCAGGTTGCCGAGGATGAGCGTTGCCCAGCGCAGGCGCGGGAGGCGGAGCGGCGCTTGCGCGAAGCCGGGCAGCATCTCGCTGCCGACTCCGAAGATGAGCAACGTGACGAATCCGGCGCCGATGAGGTGGCGCTCCGCATCGAGCGGGGGGCGCCAGAACTCCAGCCCGAGTCGGTCGATTCCACCCAGGAGCAGGACGAGCGCGGCGCAACAGAGCCAGCCGTAGGCGCTGATGAGATGCAGCTGCAAGGGATCGTTCCAGATACGCACCACCCGGCGCGGCAGCGTACGTCGACGCTCGAAGATGCGCAGAGCGCCGGCCGCGACGGCGATACCGATCGCTTCGATGATCTGTCCGGACCCGTTCAGACGGCCGCTTCCCGCCAGCTCGCCGGCAAGCCGGATGAGCAGGCCGCTCATCAACGCCAGCGCGGCCGTCGTCAACCAGCGGTTGCGCGGCAGCTGTGTCGCGACATAAAGCGGGAAGAGGCGGGCCGACATCGCGACCGACACCGGCACCAGAAAGCCAAGCAGGCCGAGCCGAACCGCCACGCTGTCGAGGCGTGTCGAGATCAGCGCCTCACCGCGTACGGCCGCTCCGGCCGCGCCGAGGCCGTTCAGCGCGACCGCGAACCAGAGCGAGATGAAGCCGAATCCGATTAACCCGACGACCGCCGGGGAAATCCGCTTCTTGGCACTCGCCGTCATGCCTCGACCGAGTCTGAGCAGCAGTCCAACGACGACAGTTGCCCCCGCGATTTCCAGCAACGCACCGGAAATAAGGCCGGCCCCTGCCGCGAGGCGCACACGGTGGGACAGGCCGTCGTCCAGCAACGGTTGGCAGACGGCATGCAGCAGCAGACCGGTGAACAAGAGCCGGAGAGCGGCGCGGGCCGCCGCCGGACGCGCCAGCGGAACGCTCACCATGCGCGGCAAGAAATGCAGACCGACGCCCAGGATCATCAGCCCGCCCCAGCCAACGATCTGGATCTGGCCGTGCACTTGGGCCGCCGCACCCTGCCACTCGTCGCCGCTGGCACCGGTCGCGCGCAGCACGAAGAGGAGCCCGCCCAGCAGAAATCCGCCCGAAAGCGCCAGCAGTCCGGCCGCCAGCACATATGGGCGCCAGAGTTGGGTATTGTCGGATCGTTCTGAACGGCTCATCGCTTCGGGCAGTTGAAGGACCGCATCACGTCGTCTCGCTCTGCTCGGACTTCGATTCGTCTTCCGGCGGATAGGTAATCCGAGTGCCGTCGACCCGAGCGAACGATCGGAGCGTATGTGGACGGCGACTGGACGGCCCCAGGATGTGCTCGACAGGGATGCCGCGGACGACGAGGGCGTCGGCGATCAGTGAGCGATGGCAGCGCCAGGGAACCGCCTCGGCGCACATCAGCGCGATCTGCGCCTGACTCGCCAATTCAATCAAGCGCTCGACGGCGTGCTCGAACTCCGGCGTCTGCATGTAATCGGCATAACCCCGGAACGATGCGTTTTCCCAGCCTGTATTCGGCGAATCCCGCCGTGTCTTGCGCAAGCCGCCCAGTTCCGGCAGGTGGAGATAGTCAATGCCGCGCGCGCTCAAGGGATCAGGCAACGATTCCTGATTGAACTGCGGATTTCGACGCGAGCGCGGGACGGTGCGCACATCGGCTAGCAGGGTCACGCCATTCCGTTGCAACAGCTCGATGAATTCGTCGAGCTGTCGGGTCGAATGCCCGATTGTGAGGACCGTCACTGCGTCTCGCCTTCCACCTGTGGCTAAGTCATGCGCGGCCGCCCCGCAAGGCAACTCTACACGCAATCCCGTTGCGCTCGGAAGCGGGATGCACGGCATGCTGCACCGACGGGCCACAGGTGGTTGTTGCCGCTGAACCGAGCGTATGGTCGCAACGGTGACGTCGACCCTATTCCACCAGCGCATCCCAGCACGTTCGACAGAGCTGAGCAATATGTAGGTGGGAGGCGCCACGACCGGCGCGGCCGTCGGGCAGGACCGGCTTGAGCTGATCGACATACACCGTCAGGATGTAGCGTTGGTCGTTGCCCTTGAAGATGATGCCGGCGTCGCTGAAGTTGCGGACGCCGCTGCCGGTCTTGTGGGCGATCTTGGCATCCGGCGGCATCAGGTAGGGCAGGCGATTGTTGAGCTGTTGCTGGCCGAGAATCGTCAGTGCGCGCTGGCAGAGTTCGGTCGTCACGCCAAGCTTCGCCGCGGCTGCCTCGTTCGTGGAGCCGTCCAGGATCTGATTGAGGAGATGGCCGACGTCGTTCGGGGTCGTCGCGTTGGTCGCATCGGGTGCGTGATCCCAGGCGAGGTCTGCCGAGGGGATGTTCTGGCGGTGGGTCGTGTTCGTCATGCCGACGGACTGACAGTAGGCGTTGATCGTATCGACGCCGAT
>CALAGB010000244.1 GCA_937891245.1 uncultured Thermomicrobiales bacterium
GAGTTCAAGCTCTACGGCCGCGCGGTCGATATCCAGGATCCCCAATTGCGCGAGACATACCGCACGACGATCCTCGCCCGCATCGGATGGGAGACGGACGAGCCGAACTATCACCTCTTCGCCATCGACATCGACTCGGCAGCCTTTGCCACCTTCGCCGACGAGCACTACGCCCTGGCCTGGGACCCGCATAAGGGTCCGCGCAGGATGGAATTGGCGTAATCACGGCATGATGACCGGGCGATATGGTTCCTGGTCAAGTCCCTTCAGTGGACTTCATTTAGGGAGCCCTGGGTTTTGAACCCAGAGCGGATAGAACCCAAGGTATGGACCATCGATCGCCATCCTCGTTCCCCACCCCACCATAATCCCCGCATCATTGCGCTTCCTGACGGTCGGCGTTATGCTAGCGGTAGCTGGACCGCGCGCCAGCGTTATTGTCTACCCAATTTCAGTCCGATTCGAATGTCTGTCTGATCGACGCGCGGCGGGGAGAAGCGCTGATGCCCAAAAATTACACGCGTTTGACACAGCCCATGGTCCGAGAGAATGGCAAATTACGGCCGGCCAGCTGGGACGAGGCGCTCGATCGCGCGGCTGCGGGTTTCCGTGCGGCGGTGGAGCGCAAGGGCCCGGATACGTTCGGTCTCTTTTCCTGCTCAAAGGCGACCAATGAGGTCAATTACATCGCGCAGAAGTTCGCGCGGCAGGTGATCGGCACCAACAATGTCGACTCCTGCAACCGCACCTGACACGCTCCCTCCGTCGTCGGTCTGACGACAGTACTGGGATATGGTGGCGGCACGAGCTCCTATCGCGAGGCTGAAGAGACTGACCTCATCATCCTCTGGGGCTCGAACGCGCGTGAGACGCATCCGATCTACTTCCATCACGTCTTGAAGGCGTTGCGGAAGGGTGCGCGGCTGTTCGTCGTCGATCCACGCCGCACGGTGTCGGCGCAGTGGGCCGATGTTTGGCTGGGGCTTGACGTCGGATCGGATGTCGCGTTGGCCAATGCCGTCGGTCGCGAGATCATCGCGGCGGGTCTCTGCAATACGACGTTCATCGAACGCGCGACCAGCGACTTCGAGGCGTATCGTGATGCCGTGGAGCCGTACACGCTCGATTACGCCCAGCGCGTGACCGGCGTGCCGGCCGAGGCGATTCGCGACCTGGCGCATGCCTACGCACAGGCCGATCGGGCGCAGCTCTGCTGGACGCTCGGCATCACCGAGCACCACAACGCGACCGACAACGTACGCGCCCTGATCAACCTCGCACTCCTCACCGGCCACGTTGGACGTTACGGTTCGGGCCTCGTGCCGCTCCGTGGGCAAAACAATGTCCAGGGGGGCGGCGATATGGGCGCGATCCCGAACAGTCTGCCGGCCGGGGCCGATACCGAAATTGATGCCCGCAGAGTACCGTTCGAAGAAGTCTACGGGCATAAGCTACCGAGCAAGCATGGCTGGCATCTGTCGCAGATGCTCGACGCCATGGAGCGCGGCGATATGACAACGCTCTACGTCGTCGGCGAGAACCCGGTGCAGTCCGAGGCGGATTCGACCCGCACGAAGCGGCTGTTGCAAGGGCTCGATCATCTGGTCGTGCAGGATATCTTCATGACCAAGACGGCCGAACTGGCCGATGTCGTGCTGCCGGCCTCGGCCTCCTGGTGTGAGTCCGAAGGCACGGTCACCAGCTCCGAGCGGCGCGTGCAGCGCGTGCGCAAGGCGCTGGAGCCGCCGGAAGGCGCGCGCGACGATCTGGAGATCATCGGCGAAGTCGCCAAACGGCTCGGCTACGACTGGGGCAACCCGAGCGCCGAGCAGGTCTGGGATGAGCTACGCAGCCTTTCAACCTGGCATGGCGGCATGAGCTACGCCCGGCTGGAAGCGATGAACGGCCTCCACTGGCCGTGTCCGACCGAGGATCACCCCGGCAGCCAGTTCCTGCATGGACGGCTCTGGAGCGATCCGATCGAGGGCAAGCGTGCACCGTTCCACGTGGCGCATCACTCACCACCGGTTGATGAGTTGACCGATGAATTCCCGATCCGTCTGACGACGGGGCGACGGCTCGATTCGTTCAACACCGGCGTCCAGACCGGCGGCTACGTTTCGCCGCTGCGACGCGGCGAGAGCCTGAACATCCACCCGGAAGAAGGCCGGCGACTCGGTATCCAAGATGGCGAAACGGTGCGGGCCGTCTCACGCCGGGGCGGCGTCGAGGTACCTGTACGATTCGATCCAACACTGCGGCCGGGACTCGCCTTTATGACCTTCCATTTCCAGGATGAAGTCGGCACTAATGTGCTGACGATCGACGCGACCGACCCCCATTCGGGTACGGCCGAATTCAAGGCGGCGGCCATCCGCATTGAACCGCTCGTTGGTTCGCACCGAGCGGAGCACGCCGAAGCGGTGCATCAAGAAGCGGTACCAGCACCGGCAGGGGAGCAATAAGTGGATCAGCATCTCATCCCCGACGCGATCGCGAGCGACGAGGAGCGCGCCACACTCGACGCGCTGATCGGCCCACCCGAATCGCTCTGGGAAGGCGGAAGTCAGCGCTCGCAATTCGAGGGGCATATGGGGCGTGGCGGCCATGAACTGCGCAGCCAGCGGCCGCAGCTGCTTCCAGCGTTACAGGCGATGCAGTCGCGCTTCGGCCATATCAGCCCCGGCGCGCTCAACTACATCTGCCAGCGGCTCGCTGTGCCGCCGGCCGATGCCTGGGGCGTTGCCAGCTTCTATGCCCTGCTCGATCTCAAAGAGCGTCCGCCGATCGTTGCGCATGTCTGCGACGATATCGCCTGCCGTATGTGTGGCGGCCTTGATCTTTGTGAGGCGCTCGAACGGCATATCGGGCCGGAGGGTGCACCCGCCGTCGACGGCAGCATCACCTGGCATCGTAGCCCCTGCCTCGGACTCTGTGAACGCGCACCGGCGGTGCTTTTCCATGAAGCGGGCGAGGCAGCCGCCGAAGTCACCGTCGCGCCGATCGATACGCCGGAATTGCTCCGCGTGCTTGGCGACGGACCGAAGACCGTGACGGCGAAAAGTGGCGGTTCGCGTTCCGTGCCACAGTCGACGCGGCCGGAGGCGACCAACCTGCGCCTGCTCCGACGCGTCGGCAAGATCGATCCGGAAAGTCTCGACTCATATCGCGCCCAGGGTGGGTACGAGGCGCTGCGCCAGGCAGTGCAAATCGGACCGGCGGGCGTTATCCGTGAACTGAACGATTCGCGCCTGATGGGGCGCGGCGGCGCCGCCTTCCCGACCGGCCGCAAGTGGAACGATGTGGCGCACGCACCAGTTCGGCCGCACCTGCTCATCTGCAACGCCGACGAATCGGAACCGGGTACCTTCAAAGATCGCGTCTTGATGGAAGAAGACCCGTTCGCGCTGATCGAGGCGATGACGATCGGCGGCTACACCACGAGTTGCGATCGCGGCTACATCTACATCCGCAACGAATATCCGCTCGCCATGAGCCGCCTACAGAACGCCATTGATAGCGCCCGGCGTCGCGGTTTTCTCGGCGAGAACGTGATGGGCACCGGTTTTCACTTTGATATTGAAATCCGGCGCGGTGCCGGAGCCTATATCTGTGGCGAGGAAACGGCGCTCTTCAACTCAATCGAAGGGCTGCGCGGCGAGCCGCGGAACAAGCCGCCGTTCCCGACGCAAGCCGGGCTTTTCCGCCGTCCAACACTCGTCAACAACGTCGAAACGTTCGTCAACGTGCTCGATATCGTGCAGTACGGCGGCCCGGCCTACGCCGCCATCGGCACACAGGGATCGACCGGCACCAGGCTTTTCTGTCTCTCCGGCTGTGTCGCCGAGCGGGGCGTTTATGAAATGCCCTTCGGCACGACATTACGTGAAATGATCGATCTGGCCGGTGGGGTGCCCGGCGGGCACGCGATTCAGGCGGTGCTCCTCGGCGGTGCGGCCGGCAGCTTCGTCACGCCCGATGAACTCGACCTGCCGCTCACCTTCGAAGACACGCGTGCGGCCGGTGCTTCGCTCGGCTCGGGTGTCATCATGGTCTTCGATGACACCGTTGATATGAAGGACACGCTCCTGCGCATCGCCGCCTTCTTCCGCGACGAGTCGTGCGGCCAGTGCGTTCCCTGCCGGATCGGCACGGTACGCCAGGAAGAGGCGTTGCGCCGGCTCATCAACGGACAGCCGATCGGGTCGGTGGCCGATGATCTGGCGCTGCTCAACGATGTCGGTCAGGTGATGCGCGACGCTTCGATCTGCGGCCTGGGGCAAACGGCGATGCTCGCCGTGCTCTCCGGCATCAAGAAACTCCGGCTCTTCGACGACGGGACAACAGTATGACCGCCACAGTGACCAATACACCGCCGCTTCGCTCCGTTCGCACCGTCACCTTGACGATTGACGGGCAGGATGTGACCGTTCCCGAAGGCTCAACGATTCTCGATGCCTGCAATCAGGTACGGATCGACACGCCGACGCTCTGCTACCTCGAAACGCTGCACCCGGTGAATGCCTGCCGCGTCTGCGTCGTCGAGCTGGAAGGTTCACGTGTGCTCGTGCCGTCTTGCTCCCGCACGGCCGAAGACGGCATGGTGATCCATACCGATAGCGAGCGGGTGCGTCAGAGCCGGCGACTGGTATTGGAGCTGCTCGGCTCGTCGGTCGATTTCTCCTATGCACCGGACGAAACGAACGCCTATTTCGAGCGCTACGACGCGCGGCCGG
>CALAGB010000245.1 GCA_937891245.1 uncultured Thermomicrobiales bacterium
CTCACCGATCTGCCGAACCGCTCGTTCTTCCTCGATCGCATCGGTCACGCGCTGGAACGTGCCGCCCGGCAGGAGCGACTGGTCGCGGTGCTCTACCTTGACATCGATAACTTCAAAGAGATCAACGACAATCAGGGACACGACGTCGGCGATCAATTACTGGTGACCGTCGCCGGCCGCTTGCGCGACTGCGTGCGGGCGGTCGATACGGTGGCCCGGTTCGGTGGCGACGAATTTACCGTGCTGCTCGAAGACGCGGATGATATGTCGGTTGTGATCGAGGTAGCCGGTCGCATTTCAAAGTCGTTGCGCGAGCCGGTGGTCCTACCCGATCAGGAAGTGACCACCACGGTCAGTATCGGCATCGCGCACAACGTCAACCGGCAGATGTCGCCGCAGGATCTGCTGAGTGCCGCCGATATCGCGCTCTACCGCGCCAAAAACCTCGGTAAGTCACGCTTTGCCGTATTCGAACGCGGTATGACGGCGCCGATTCACGAACGGCTGGCGTTGGAGCACGATCTGAAACGCGCCGTCGACATGGGCGAGTTCGAAGTCTATTTCCAGCCACTGGTCGAGCTAGAGAACGGCTTCGTCTGCTGCGTCGAGGCGTTGGTGCGCTGGCATCATCCCGCGCGTGGCTTGCTCCTGCCGGAAGATTTCGTCGGTCTGTCCGAATCGACCGGCCTGATCGTCAAGCTCGGCGAGCAAGTGCTCGAACAGAGCTGTCGACAGGTTAAGGAATGGCAAACGCAGGATCGCGCGACACCACCGCTGGCGTTGAACGTCAACCTCTCTACCTATCAGTTCCGGCACCCGACGATCGTCGAGGATATCGTTGGGATATTGGAGCGATCGGGTCTCGAGCCGAGCAGCTTGATCATCGAGATCAATGAATCGCTTATTACGGAGAATCCCGCCAACGCGATCACCGTTCTGCAGGCGATCAAGCGCGAAGGGATTCGAATCTTCATCGACGACTTCGGCACCGGCTATTCGTCGCTGTCGTTCCTCAAGCGCTCTCCAGTCGACGGCATCAAGGTGGATCGCTCGCTGATCGATGGGGTCGAGCACGATGCGCAGCAGCTATCGATGGTCGCCGCCATCGTCGCGGCCGGTCAGGCGCTTCACCTCAACGTCATCGCCGAGGGGATCGAAACGATCGGGCAATTGGCTGAACTGCGCCGCCTTAGCTGCCCGTCCGGCCAGGGTCACCTCTTCGCCGCACCCGGCCCGGCCGGCGAGATTTCGTCCTTCATTCGACGCCGTGTTCTGCTGCCACAGGTCCGTTTCAAACGCGAACAACCAAGACGCTCGGGCGAATAAGCGCCCTTCTCCGTTTGCCTCCACGCCCAGCCTGGGGCATGATGGCGGTAGGGCGGGCTATGCCCGGAATGCTGGCCGGAGGGAGGGTACCTGATGCTACCGAACGCAGCGGACGTGGTCGTGATTGGCGGGGGAATCGCTGGTTGCTCGACCGCCTGGGAGATCGCCAAGCGGGGCGGCAATGTCGTGTTGCTGGAAAAGGGACGGATCGGCGGCGAGCAGTCGAGTCGTGCCTGGGGTTTTGTCCGCCAGCAAGGACGCGACCCGGCCGAACTGCCGATGATGATCGCCGGTAATAAGATCTGGCAGGGCCTGGAAGCGGAGCTGGGCGAGGATATCGAATGGGTGCAGGCGGGCAACCTGAAGATCGCCTATGACGACCAGCGTCTCGAAGAGTTGCGCGGCTGGTTGCCGATCGCGCGTGAGTTCAAGCTCGATACCGAACTGCTGACGCCAAGTCAGATTCGCGAACGCGTTCCCGGAATCATCGGGCGCATCGCCGGTGGCATGTTTACGCCGAGCGATGGCCATGCCGAACCGTCGAAGGCGACCTCGGCCATCGGTCGCGCCGCCGAGCGCGCCGGGGCGCAGGTCTTCACCTACTGTGCGGTGGAAGCGATCGAGACAAGCGGCGGTCACGTGAGCGGGGTCGTGACCGAGAAGGGGACGATCCAGACACCGGTTGTCGTCTGCGCGGCGGGCGGCTGGTCAAAGCAGCTGGCGCGTGGCGTTGGGCTTTCGTTGCCGCAGATCACCGTGCGCAATACCGTCGCCGAATCGACGTCGGCACCGTCGATCACCCCCATCTGTGTCTGGGCACCGGATGTCGCGTTCCGGCAGCGCCCTGGCGGCACGTTCTACCTGGCCGGCGGCGGCACCTCGGATTACGACATCACGATCGAGAGCTTTCGCAGCACGCGGCTCTTCGCAGCCAATTATCTGAAGAACCGCAAGATGTTCAACCTGCGTATCGGCGCTGAACTGGCCAAGGATGTGCGGCGACAGTTGCCCGGTTCGGAGGCGCGCCAACATCCGTTCGCGCACACCGTCGACATTGAGCCGGAGCCGAATCTGGAGACCGCCTGGGGCAGCCTCGAAGGGCTGAAGCGGATGTTCCCGATGCTCGGCGACGTGGGCATGAAGCGCGTCTTCGCCGGGATGATCGACTCGACGCCGGATGCGCTTCCCGTAATGGGAGGTGTCGACGCGCCGCGTGGCTTCTTCTTCGCGACCGGATTCTCTGGCCACGGCTTTGCGCTCGGCCCGATCGTCGGCAAGGTGATGTCGGAACTAATCCTCGACGGACGTACCGACTACGACCTGCGCGCGCTCCGCTTCAGCCGCTTCGCCGAGGGCGACATGGCGAAGGCGAAGAAGATGGTTTGAACCGCCCTCACCCCCGACCCTTCTCCTGCCCGGCGCGGGAGAGGGGGAGATGTGGGGGACTCTGTGGTGATGAGTTAAGAATGAGTGGGAGCGTGGAATGAGCGAGATGACGGATGAGGCGAAGTTTCGCGTTGAACGGGACAGCATGGGCGAGATGCAGGTGCCGGTGGAGGCGTTGTATGGGGCGTCGACGGCGCGGGCGGTCGAGAATTTCCCGATCAGTTCCTTGCGCCTGCCGCGATCGTTCATTCGGGCGCTTGGACTCATCAAGCTGGCGGCCGCGCGAGTCAACCACGATCTCGGCCTGCTGAGCGCCGAGAAGTCGGAGCTGATTCAGCGCGTGGCGCAGGAAGTGGTCGACGGGCAGTGGGACGGTGATTTCCCGATCGACGTCTTCCAGACCGGCTCCGGCACGTCGACGAACATGAACGCCAACGAAGTCATCGCCAGCCGGGCAGCGCAGTTGGTCGGCGGCCGGCCGATTCATCCGAACGATGACGTCAACATGGGCCAGAGCAGCAACGACGTCATCCCCTCGACGATCAACGTCGCCGCCTACCTGGAAACGGTCGAGCAGCTTCTGCCCGCGCTGGAGCATTTGCAGGCGACCTTCGAGCAGCGCGCCAAGGACACCGACGACGTCGTCAAGATGGGCCGGACGCACCTGATGGACGCTATGCCGGTGCGGCTCAGCCAGGAGCTGGGCGGCTGGGCGGCGCAGGTCGCGGCGGCGCGCGAGCGGATCGAGGCGACCTTGCCGCGCGTCGCGCAGCTTGCCATCGGCGGCACGGCCGTCGGCACCGGCATCAACGCGCATCCGGAATTCGCCGGGCGCATGGCGGCGACGCTGGCTGAGCTGACCGGCCAGCCGTTCGTCGAGACGAGCGATCACTTCATGGCGCAGGCGTCGCAGGATACATCGGTCGAATTGAGCGGCCAACTGAAGGCGTATGCCGCCGGGCTGATGAAGATTGCCAACGACCTCAGATGGATGAATAGCGGTCCGCAGGGCGGCCTCGGCGAGATCACCCTGCCCGCCTTGCAGCCCGGTTCCTCGATCATGCCGGGCAAGATCAATCCGGTGATTAGCGAGGCGACGATGATGGTCTGCGCACAGGTGATCGGCAATGACGCCACGATCACACTCAGCGCCCAGATGGGCAACTTCGAGCTGAACGTCATGCTGCCGATCATCGCCTACGACCTGCTCGAATCGATCGAACTGTTGGCGAGCACCTCACGCGTGCTGGCCGACAAGGCGGTGGCCGGATTCACCGTGAATCGCGAGTCGATCGCCGACGTGGTCGAGCGCAATCCGATCATGGTGACGGCGCTGAACCCGATCATCGGCTATGAGGCCGGCTCGAAAATCGCCAAGCGGGCCTACGCCGAGAACCGCCGTGTCAAGGACGTCGCGCTCGAAATGACCGATCTCTCGTCCGAGGACCTCGACCGGCTCCTCGACGCCGCCGACCTGACCAAGGGCGGTATCAAGGACGCGTAGTACTTGTCATCCTGAGACCGCGGTGAAGGATCTCTTCCGCGTTTCCTGAATGTCGTGCGAAGGGAAATGTAAAGAAGATTCTTCGCTGCGGCTCAGAATGTCAGGTGTAGCAATCCAGGATGACAATCGGCTATTCGACGCGGCGGCCGTGGAAGGGGATCTTGCCTCCGGCGGGCTGTACCTCGGCGTCGTCGACTCCGAGTGAGACGATGTAGGTCGGGGTGATGCGGATGATCTCCGGCGGGAAGTTTGGGCTGATCTCCTGTCCACCCGTCGCATATGCCTGCGCGGTTCCGCGAACCTCCAGCAGGCGTGGTCCGCCCGAGGGTGGCGAATCGTCGATGACGATGGCGATCTGGCCGTGGCGCAGCGCATCGCGATATTTCTTGCTGTTCGTGAAGTTGTGACCGCCGATGTCGATCGAATCGTGCTCCGGATTGTAGCGATAGACGATCGGTACGACGTGCGGTTCGCCCGATGCTCCGACGGTAGCGACGCGGCCGATGCGCCGGCCTTCCAAATACGCGATCTCTTCAGACGTGAACTTGCTCAATTTTCAGCCTCTTCTTCGCGGTCGCCGACCGCGTTGCTAGCCGACCGGCTGGCCGCCGGTGCGACCCGCTTCGAGTTGCTCCAGTCCTGCCTC
>CALAGB010000246.1 GCA_937891245.1 uncultured Thermomicrobiales bacterium
GTACGTCGATTACGATCCGTCCGACATCGATCTGGCGGGCGACGAAACCGATCCGAATGCCCCGACCTACGCGACATTCAATGGTCTGCTGAACTACAAGCCGTTACCGCTCGGCTGGAAAATCACGCAGACGGTCGATCGACACGGCAACGTTGGCAACGACCCGAGCGCGGGTGACCTCGGCGTGACGGCGGCGAAGTTCGTGCCGGAGACGAATCATGATATCGCCTCCGTCTTCTGGGATTTCATGAACTCCAGCGGCATTACCTATGACGGCTTCCAGTACGCGGATGAGCCGCTGTTTAGCGATCCATTCTTCGCGACCGGATTCCCGATCAGCGAGGCGTACTGGACGACGGTCAAGCTCGGTGGTGCGCCGCATCGTGTGCTGGTGCAGGCATTCGAGCGCCGCGTACTGACCTATACGCCGGACAACTCCGATGGCTGGAAGGTCGAGTCGGGAAACGTCGGCCGGCACTACTATGAATGGCGCTACGGCCCCCAGAACTCGAGCGGACTGACGACGAGCGCCGTCACGTCCAGTAAAGATCTGAACGGCAACTGGATCTTCCTCGGGCAGGTGACCAATAACTCCAAGGCCGCCTACAGCAGCGTCGCCGTAACCGTCGAACTCTATTCGGCACAGCAAAAGCTGATCGCCTCAAAGACGGCCTACCTCGACTTCTCATCGATCGAGGCGGGACAGTCGTTGCCATTCCGCGTCTGGTTCGATTCCGGCCCGAACTACGATCACGCGGTGACAAAAGTCAGCGGCACGGTGGCGCCGATGGCACAGGCGACGAATCTCTCGTTGATGGTGATCAATTCGCGTTATATGGCGAGCGGTGATTACCATGTGACGGCGACGGTGCAGAACGACACCAAGCAGCCGTTGACGCGCCCGTCGTATGTCGTCACGCTCTATCGGCCGGACGGCACGATCCTCGATTACAACGCCGGGTTCCTGTCGCTGGACACGTTGCAACCGGGCGCGACGGCCCAGATCGACGTCACCTTCTATGATCCGGCGTCGAGCTTCAGTCGCTTCAAGGTCTTCACCTCGAACTAAAGCGGCGCCGGAAACGCTTGCTCGACCCCGGTGAATTCCAGCGTGGCAAGCAGTCCGGCGAGCGTGCCGTCGTCGAGCGTCAGCCCTGGCTGACGAATGCGCGCGCAGTCGATCAACCCGCGTCGCCGCAGTACCTCTTTGCGAATCGCGACACCCACTTTGGGCTGGCCCTCGAAGATGATAATCGGCAGATATTTGTAGTAGGTCGCGGCGGCCGTGCGCTGATCGCCACGCTCCCAGGCGCGGCAGATCGCGAGAAGCACTTCCGGAAAGGCAAAGCCGGTCATCGTGCCGCTGCCACCTCGTCGGAGTTCATCGAGAAGGTACATTCCGCCGATGCCGCCAACGATCGAAACCCGGTCGCCGGTGAGGGAGAGGGTCTGGGCGATGCGTTGCGGTGTCGGCGCGTCTTCCAGCTTGATCGTGGTGATGGCAGGAACCGCTTCGACCAGATCAGCCATGGCGCGCGGCGAGAGCGTGACGCCGTTGACCGGTGGATAGTCCTGCAAAACGATCGGGATATCGATCGCCTCGCCGATACGCCGGAAATGTTCGATCAACGCCGGACCTGGCTGCGCGAAGGTTGGCGGCGCAACCATGACGCCGGCCGCACCGGCTTCCTGGGCCGCGCGACAGGCGGTGATGGCCGGCTCGGTGCCGTCACGCGACGCACCGACGACGATCGGGACGCGTCCGGCGTTGACCTCCATCACCGTCGCGACGACACGGGCGCGCTCCGACTCGGTCAGTTTTTGCGCTTCCCCGGCCACGCCCAGAATGGTGATCCCGTCGACACCCATCGAGATAATCGCGTTCGTCAGGCGGCGCAGGCTTGCCTCATCGAGCGAGCCGTCCGGCTGAAAGGGTGTCGTCAGGATGTTGTAGACACCTTCGATCTGATTCATCGTCCCTCCTGTCGCGGCAAGCGATCAATTGACGAAGACGCGCGAGCCATCCAATTCTTTGATGACATCGATACGCGTCGGGAACATCTCCTTCAGTTCGGCGATGTGTGTGATGACCAGAATCGTATGGAAATCGGGCTCGATCGCGCGAATCGCCTCGATCAGACCATCGCGACCGCGACTGTCTTGCGTGCCGAAACCTTCGTCGATGACGAGCGTTTGCAGGCGCGCACCGGCCCGTCGCGCGAGCAACATGCTGAGCGCGACCCGGATGGCGAAGTTGAGCCGGAAGGCTTCACCCCCGCTATACAGCTCGTACGGACGCTGGCCGACCTCGTCGCTGATCAGGATATCGAGCGTCTCGATGATACCGTCGCGGCTCCTGGCTTTACGCTGCGTTTCGAAGGTCAGATGCATCGTGTTGCCCGGCATTTTGTCGAGGATGCGATTGGCCGCGTCGTCCAGTTCCGGCACGACGTTCTCGATGATCATCGCCTGAATGCCTCGTTTGCCGAAGGCAACGACAAGCTCGTCATAAATCGCTTTCTGCTCGGCCGTCTGCTGGCGCCGCTTCGTCGTCTCTTCGCGTTCGTCAGCCAGCGCATGAAGATCATCGACACGCTGGTTGGCCGCACCGAGCTGTTGCTGTGTCTCCGAGCGAGCACCTTCGAGCCGGGCCAATTCGGCATCAAGCAGATCAAATTCGTCGCGCGTTTGGCGCAGCCCGTCGAGGCTGGCACTGAGCGTCGCTTCTTGCTCGATTTTCTGATCGCGATTCGCGGTGCGATCGGCGAGCGCCTCGCTAATCATCTGCAACTGCTGTTGATCGGAAGTCAGCGCGCTTTCGGCGGCAATCAGCTTGTTCATCTCGTCCTCAACGGTCTGCAACTGCCGCAAGCGTTGCTGCACCTGCTTGTAGCGCGTCTCGTCGAAGGGAATCACGGCGAGCTTCTTGTCGATCACCGTCTTCTCCGCTTGCTCGTCGGCTGCCAGTTCAGCGCCATCAAGCCGGGCGATGAGCATCGCTTCGACCTGGCGACGCTCGCTCAGTTCCACTTCGGCGCGGGCGGCTGCCGCCAGACGTTCATCGAGGGTCGCTATTTGACGAGTCAGCGACTGGCGTTGTGCTTGTTGTTGTTCGAGTTGCTGGATTTCGCGCAGGCTCTTTTCGAGCGCGTCGTCGATGCAGCGAATTTCGGTGCGGTTCGCGCGAAATTGTTTGCCCTGCTCCGTGCCCTCGACCTGATAGTCGGCGCGCAGGCGTTCGCGTTCGCCCGGGCCGAGCGGCTGGCGACAGATCGGACAGCTGGCGGTCGCCTGATCGAGTTGCGCGATACGGGCCTCGAGATCCTTCATATCAGCCATCAGCCGGCGATTCTCGGCGGCAAGTTCGCCGCTGCGCGTCTCTTGTGTCGACCGTTGCGCACGCACGTGTTCGATTCGTAGTGCGACCTGATCGAGCTTGTCGATGTCACGCTGCAGCCGGTCCCGGTCGCGCTCGATCCCATCTCGCCCGGCGACGATCGCATCCAGCTGGGCGATCCGGTCGCGCACCGAATGCAGTTGCGTCTCGACGGCATGTCGTAGCTTCTGGATCTCCAGTTCGACGGTGCGCCGGCGGTTGAGCAGCGCCTGCCGTTGAGCAAGCGCGCCGCCGATATCTTCGTGCTCGCGGCGGAGCGCCTGCAGCTCGCGATGGCGTGCGACAATCTCATCCTTGCGGGCGAGCATCGTGTGCTGCTGTGCGATGCGCGTGGTGAGCGCGGAGTGCGTCGTCGACAGCCGCGCGATTTCATCGTTGAGCGCGGCGATTTCTTTCCGTAAAATATCGCGCTGACCGGCGGCAAGTTCCAGCAGCTTGAGCCGTTGCTGTACGGATGCGACCCGCTCTTTGGCTGCTTCCACCTGTTCGCCGAGCGCGAGGAGTTCGGTCCCGAGACGCTCGACTTCGTCACGATGCGCCGGTAGCTCGGCAAGCCGCAGGTCCATGCGCTCGATGGCGGCATCGATCTCGCGGAGCGTTCGATCATGATCGCGCAACTGCTGCCTGGCGATCTCTTCATAACGGTCGTAGTCGGAAAGGTTGAGAATCTCGGAGAGCGTCTGCTTGCGGAGCGCCGGAGTTTTGGTCGTGAATTCGTCAGCCCGGCCTTGCAAAATGAACGCCGAGTTGATAAATGTGTCGTAGTCCATCTTGAGCAGCCGGTCAATCGCTCGTTGTGTCTCTCGTGCCGTCGCTCCGCTGATCGTGCGCCAGGCGCCCCCGTCGAGCGTTTGAAGATCGAGCGCGAGCTGTCCGGTGCCACCACGAGCCCGACGACGGGTCACCCGGAATTCCTGATCCTGGAGTTCAAAACCGAAGGTGACTTCCATTTCGGTGGCGTTGAGCGCGATGAGATCTCGATCACTGTTGACGCGGGCTTTGCCCCAGAGCGACCAGGTGATCGAATCAAGTAGGGCAGATTTACCGGCTCCGTTTTCGCCGGAGAGACAGGCGACGCGGACCCCGCGCAGGTCGATTTCGATGCTCGAGCGATAGCACATAAAGTTCCGTACGCTGATCGACGTCGGTATCATGGCTCACCATCGGTTGTGTGACGAACGTTCGACTGAAGCAAGCGGTCCGCATCGAGACCGGCAACAAGTATACTCTCGTGGCGTTTTTGCGACTCCGATCGCCTCGCTGCGCGTTAAACGTTGAAGATGCTTGATCCCGACCCGACGATCGGCCCAGGGCGTGGATTCGAGCGACGACCTGGTCCAGGTGAGGAGACAGTGCGCTATGTCCGAGCAGCGCAAGAACGCGAACATTCCCGACAACGATCCGGACGAGGCTGGCGTACGATCTTCGGTACCTGAAATTGCCCCTTCCGACGACGACTTGAGCG
>CALAGB010000247.1 GCA_937891245.1 uncultured Thermomicrobiales bacterium
CGCTTACGCTGCTTCAACGCTCCGATCGATCAGAATGCTGGAACCGGACTTTCGTGGACGAAGGAAAGTGCGATTGCGAGCTTTAGCAATGCGGAGGCTTTGATGAAGGCAGTGATTCAATGCGGCGGCAAAGGTACGCGCTTACGCCCCCACACATCGATTCTACCGAAACCACTCATGCCGATCGGCGCACGCCCTGTTCTTGAGCTCGTGCTCAAGTGGCTGAGACGTAACGGGATCAGGGAGGTCTACGTCACGACGGGATACTTGGGCCATCTCATTCGCAGCGTCTGCGGCGACGGCAATCAATGGAACATGAGCATCAAATATACGCAGGAAATGGAGCCGCTCGGAACCATCGGCCCGCTTTCACTGCTGCGCGACCAGCTCAACGAATCATTTCTTGTTCTTAACGGCGACGTCCTGACGGATTTGAATCTCAATCAATTCGTAAGCGGCCATCGTCGCCGCAACTCCAAGCTTACCATTGCCACCGCGATCCGTCCGACGAAGATGGATTTCGGCGTGATTGACGAAACGGAAGGGCGCGTAACCGCTTTCCGCGAGAAGCCAGAACTTTCGCATCTCGTCAGTATGGGGATCTACTGCATGGACCCTTCCGTGCTTGAACGGATTCCGTCAGGCGTTCCTTTCGGCTTCGACGACCTGATGTTCCAGATGATCGACGACGAGGTTCCGGTCAATGTGTTCAAGCACAATGGCCTCTGGCTCGACATTGGACGCGTCGAAGATTTCCTGAAAGCCCAGGATGTCGCGTGGGACGAGCAGTCGCCCGTGTTCGCAAAACCCGCCGCCGCCTGATTCACCTGATGGCGCGGTGATCGCATCAGACACAGTCACCGCGCCCGTTCAGCCCGGATTGGAGACAAGCACATGCTATTGGTATCGGCGCCGGTTCTTGGAGACGACGAGAAGGCTGCTCTTGCCGCAGTGATCGAGAGCGGCTGGGTGACGATGGGAGACAGGGTCGGCGAATTCGAGCAAACGTTCGCGCGTTTGCATCAAGCGGATGATGCGATCGCCGTCGGCTCCTGCACGGCAGCCCTCCATCTGATCCTGCACGCCCTCGGCATCGGCCCCGGAGACGAGGTCCTCGTTCCTTCGCTGACCTTCGTCGCGACCGCCAACAGCGTTGTCTATGTCGGCGCGCGGCCGGTCTTCGTCGATATCGAATCCGCCGAGGTGCCGCTGATGTCGCTCGACGAGGCGGAAGCCAAGTGCACCTCCAGGACCAAAGCCGTCATCCTGGTTCATTTCGCCGGCTACCTCGCGGATCGCGACGCGTGGCAATCCTTTGCGCGTCGAAAGGGGTTGCTATTGATCGAGGACGCCGCCCATGCGCCCGGATTGCCCGAGGTCGGCACCTATGGCGAAGCCGCGGCATTCAGCTTCTACGGAAACAAGAACATGACGACCGCCGAGGGCGGCGCCGTCATTGCGCGCGACCGCGGCTTGCGCGAACTCATCCGCCAGTCCCGCGCCCACGGAATGACCAGCGGCACGCGGCAACGTCTTTCCAGCCGAAGCGCCGAATACGACGTAACGATGCTCGGCTTCAACTACCGAATGGACGAGCTGCGGGCCGCGCTGGGGCTCGTGCAGTTGAAAAAGCTGCCCGCATGGAACGAAAGCAGACGGCAACTGGCGACCGTCTATCGTGCCCTGGTCGCGGAGCACTGTCCGTCCGTGAAGATACCCTTCGAGCTCCGCTGGCCGTCGGCACACCATCTGATGCCGATCGTATTGCCGCCCGCGGCGAACCGTCAGCGCGTCGTCGACCATTTGCGCCAGCGCGACATTCAAACCACGATCCACTATCCGCCGGTCCATCGGCTGACGTACTACAGAGATCTCGATCCGGACATGTCCCTCCCCCGCACCGAGGATATGGCCCACCGCGAGTTGACGCTGCCCCTGCATCCCCGAATGACGGCATCCGACGTCGAGCGCGTCGTGCAGGCACTTTCGGCGGCACTCGCCGCTGAGTATCCGATGGGAGCAGTCGCATGAGCATCTCGGAGACCGCGAGCCGGCCGGTTAGACGATCTCGCTCGCTCCATTTGAACGCCCCGCGCCTGATCGACATTCTCTGCTCCGCCGTTGCAATAGCGTTACTTTCGCCCGTCTTCGCCATGGTCGCGCTCGCTGTCTGGATCGAGAGCGGCCGGCCGATCCTGTTCTCGCAACTTCGCCTGGGGCAAAGCGGCAAACCGTTCCGGATGTATAAATTTCGCAAGTTCAGAGCGAGTTGCGGGAACGACGGATCTCCGCTCACGCTCACGGAGGACGAACGCCTGACCGCCGTCGGCCGGGTCCTCATCGCGACCAAGCTGGATGAACTGCCGCAACTCTGGAACGTATTGCGAGGCGATATGTCCCTCGTCGGGCCGCGGCCGGAGTCTCTCAGCTTTTCCGATTGCTTTCGCGACGGCCTCGAGAAACTGCTCGAGTATAAACCAGGCGTATTTGGCCCGTGTCAGGTCCTATTTCGGCACGAAAGCCAGCTCTACCCCACCGATGCGTCCGCGGCGGAGTTTTATCGGGAAGTCCTATTTCCGGCCAAGGCCAAAATCGATCTCGCCTACTTTCCACGCCGAACCCTCACGTCCGATCTCGGCTGGATCGCCCGCGCCGGGTGGATCATTGCCGCGGAATCCTGGTCCACGCTGACGCGGAAACTTCTACGATAATGAGAGAGCAGCACCGATGACCTATCTTGGGGCGAAGATACTTGTAACCGGAGCCGACGGCTTTATCGGATCCCATCTGACCGAGGCGCTCGTTGCAGCAGGGGCGGATGTCACCGCGCTGGCGCAGTACAACTCCTTCGACAGCCACGGCTGGCTCGACGATCTCCCCCAATCAACACGACAGAAGCTCAATCTTGTGCGCGGCGATATCCGCGATGCGGCCTTCGTGAGCCGGCTCGTCCACGATCATCACTATGTCTTTCACCTCGCGGCGTTGATCGCCATCCCGTATTCGTATTTTGCTCCGCAATCCTACGTCGAGACCAACGTTCTCGGTACATTGAACGTTCTCGAAGCCGTGCGGCAACACGGCACCGAACGGCTGGTGGTGACGTCCACCAGCGAAGTCTATGGCACAGCGCTTAAGATGCCGATCGACGAAACTCATCCGCTGCAAGGACAATCGCCCTACTCGGCTTCCAAGATCGGCGCCGACATGATGGCGGAGGCTTTCGCACGCTCGTTCGGCGTTCCTGTGGTCATTCTCAGACCCTTCAATACTTTCGGTCCCCGGCAAAGCGAACGTGCCATCATCGGCACAATCATCCGGCAGGCACTCGATCAGGAATGCGATGCGATCAGGGTCGGTGATACGACCACTGAGCGCGATCTGACATTTGTCACCGATACCGCCGCGGCATTCATGGCGGCCGGGCTCGCCGACGATGTCGAATATGGTCATGCCTATAACGCCGGGAATCAGCGCGCCATCGCGATCGGTGACCTGATCGATATCATTCTGGAGCTGACATCCAGCCGGAAACCGATCATTCCCGACGAGAAACGCCTGCGTCCGATAAACTCGGAGGTGCGCGCGCTCCTTGCCGACTCGACAAAGTTCGCACGAGCAACCGGCTGGACGCCCAAGGTGACGCTGCGCGAGGGGTTACAGCGGACCATCGACTGGTGGCGCAAGCGCTTCTCCACCACGCAGGTTCGGCGGCAGACAGATTTCATTACATGATGAGGCCACAAGCGGTAGCGGCCCGATTTCCGTCGAAGGCGAACCACTCGAGCCGGGTATGCTTGGATAACGCAAGGAATTCGCGATGAACCGCACCAAGCGCAGCAAAGCTTTCAGCCGCATCCTGAGTGCCGCGTCGATGGCCATTTTTGTGGTATCGGCCAGCAACGCTTGCTTCGCGGACCAATACAAGCTGGCGGCGGGCGACACGGTGGAGGTGTCGATCGGAGGCGCGTCCGAACAGCGTCATCGTGCGCAGATCCAAACCGATGGCACAATCGTCCTTGCCGGCATCGGCACGATCGACGTCGCCGGCTTGACGACGGCTGAGTTGCAGACCCGGATGGAAACGCTGCTGCAGTCCAGAATACTGCGACAACGGTTGCCGGACGGGCGCGAACAGGCCATCGTCGTCGTTCCCGGTGACGTAACCGCAAGCGTCGTGGAGTATCGCCCGATCTACGTGACCGGCGACGTTCTCACACCTGGGCAATTGGTCTACAGGTCCTCAATGACCGTGCGCCAAGCCGTGGCCGTATCCGGCGGCTACAGTCTGTTGCGATCCCGCAATCAGCTCGGCACCAACGATCCGGTCGACCTTCTACGCGACTATCAGTCCCTTTCCGCGGAATACGCAAAGGAACATTTCCACATTCTTCGCATCAACGCCGAACTGGCGGACAAGGACACTTTCGATCAGACCCTGCCTCAGGATATCTCCTTGCCTGCGTCCGCGATCGATCCGATCGTGCGAGCCGAGGCAGAGTCCTTGCAGGCCTCGCAACGTGACTATCGCAAGGAGCGAAAATTTCTGGAGGACGCCGTCAGGGAAGCGGACGCCCAGTATGCGACGCTCAGCAAACAACAGGACGGAGAGGAAAAGGGCGTCCAAGCAGACGAGGAAGAACTCGAACGCGTTGTCAAGCTGTTCGGCTCCGGCTCCTTGCCGAGTCCTCGAGTCAGTGAAAGCCGGCGCGCCCTTCTGCTTTCTTCCACGCGGCGCCTACAAACCACGGTCGAACTCATGCGCCTTCAACGCCAGCGTGAGGACTCTGCCCGGCAAATTGATCGCGTTACAAGCCAGCGTACGATTACCCTGCTTCGAGAGCTACGAGACTCCAGCGTCCATATCGTCGAGCTGCGCATCAAGATGCGGGCGCTGGGACAAAAATTGCAGCCCGTGAACGGAAGCGCTGCGATACCAGCCGGAACGAGCAACCTGCAACCCCAAGTCACGATCGTAAGAAAATCCGATCAGAAATGGGAAAAGATCGCCGCATCTGAAGATTCCGACCTGCAGCCAGGTGACATTGTCGAAATCGCGCTGCGACCCCAGGACGGCTCGTAAATCGCGACTTTCGAACACATCGCACCCGATTGCGCGCGCCCCCCCCCGATCACCTCACCTGCGTCACCGACGCCACTCAAAACGTCAACCGGATTACCCCCAAGTTGACCGGCTACCTTCGATTGAAACGTTTACAACGCGCAATACGATTGGAAAATGGTCCGTCGTATCCCTCG
>CALAGB010000248.1 GCA_937891245.1 uncultured Thermomicrobiales bacterium
CGCGTGCTCGGCAAGTACGTGCGCGAAGAAAAGGTCATCACCCTGGAGGATGCCGTGCGCAAGATGACCTCGGCGGTGGCCGAGCGTCTCAGCCTCCACGAGCGCGGTGCGCTGCGTAGCGGCTGCTACGCCGACGTCGTCATCTTCGATCCCGAGACGGTCGGCGACCGTGCCACCTTCGCCGATCCGCACCAGCTCTCGGTCGGCGTGCGCGACGTCTGGGTCAACGGTGCCCGCGTCGTCCAGGGTGGCGAGCATACCGGCGCGAAGCCAGGTCAGTTCGTGACCGGGCCGGGGAGAAGGTAGAAGAACGTTGAGCGGGGCGGTGAAAGCGCGAGCGTACGCCAGCCACGCCCGAGGCTAAAGCCGTCGGGCTCAGTCCACAAGCCTCGTGAACGAGGCTGAGAAGGCTTGGTGTTCGTGTCAACGAACACCGTCTGATGCGAACGTACGTACGGGATCGTGCTCAGCCCCATTCATGGGGCTTGTGGACTGAGCCCGGACCATTTATGGCCGGGCGGGCGTCGGGCGAGCAGTTGTTCCTCGATTGCCACATCCGTATGCAAGCAGAAAGGAACCCAACACCATGCCCGCTATCGACGTCCTCATTCGGAATGGCCGCGTCATTGACGGGACGGGGAACCCGTGGACCTATGCCGATGTGGCCCTGAGCGGCGATCGGATTGCCGAGATCGCGCCGCCCGGGAGCATCCCGGTTGAGGGCGTGGGCGAGGTGGTTGATGCGCAGGGCATGGTCGTCTGCCCCGGTTTCATCGATATTCAGAGCCATTCGGGGCTGCGCTTGCTGGTCGACGGTCGTTCGCTGTCGAAGATCACCCAGGGCGTCACGACCGAGATCATGGGTGAGGCCTGGACGCCCGCTCCGGCCGGTGGGCGGTATCCCGACCCGATGGAGAAACCATTCTTCCCGATCGACCTGCCGGAGTGGCGCGAGCGAGCGAGGGGCTGGACGCATTTTCGCGACTGGCTGGAGGCGACCGCGGCCAATGGCGTTTCGCCGAACATCGGCTCGTTTCTCGGCGGCGGCTCGCTGCGGCAGTTCGGCAAGGGGATGGATCTCGGTCCGGCCAACGCCGAAGAACTGACTGTCATGCGTCGCACGATGGCAGCCGCCATGGAAGACGGCGCCTTCGGCGTCGCGTACGCGTTGATCTACGCGCCCGATGCCTACGCCGCGACCGACGAGATTGCCGAGGTCTGCAAGGTCGTGGCCGAGTATGGCGGCGTCTACATCACCCATATGCGCTCCGAATCGGACGACATTCTGACGGCGCTCGATGAGGCGATCGAGATCGGGCGACGCTCCGGCGCAGCCGTCGAGATCTACCACCTGAAGGTCTGTGGCGAGGAAAACTGGCCGAAGATGCAGCAGGTGATCGCACGCATCAATGCGGCGCGTGCCGAAGGCATCGACATAACGACCGATCAATATCCGTATATCGCCAGCGGCACCGAGCTGTCGGCCTGCCTGCCGTCGTGGGCGTCGGCCGGCGGCAAGTTTTTCGAGAATCTGCGCGATCCGGAGATGCGCGCGAAAATCCGCGCCGAGGCGCTGCACCCGACCGGCGGTTGGGAAGCACAGGTGACGACCGCCGGGCCGGAGCAGGTCATGCCGGTCGGCTTCGAGAAGCCGGAGAACAAGCAGTACGCCGGCAAGCGGTTGAGCGAGATCGCGGCCATGCGCGGCCAGGAATGGGTCGATGCGGTGATCGACCTGCACATCTCGGAGGGGCAGCGCCCGTTCACGATCTACTTCAAGATGAGCGAAGAGAACATCCGGCTGCAACTGCGCCAGCCGTGGAACAAGATCTCGACCGATTCCTGGGGCATCGATCCGCTCTGGGCGGCTGAGGACGGCTTGACGCATCCGCGCGCCTACGGCACCTACCCGCGCGTACTCGGCAAGTACGTGCGTGAGGAAGGCGTCATTCCACTCGAAGAGGCGATTCGTAAGATGACCTCGGCCGTGGCAACGCGGCTCAGCCTGGGTGAGCGCGGACTGCTGCAACGCGGGCATTTCGCCGATGTCGTTATCTTCGACCCCGAGACGATCGGCGATCGCGCAACGTTTGAGGATCCGCACCAGCTCTCGGTCGGCGTCCGTGACGTCTGGATCAATGGCGAGCGCGTGCTCCGAAACGCCGAGCACACCGGCGCGTTGCCCGGCCGCGTTGTCGATGGGCCAGGTCGGCGCTGACAACCCCTTGTCATCCTGAACCGCGGTGAAGGATCTCTTTCGCGTGATTCTGTTGCTTCGTTGCCGGCGCAAGTCAAGAGAGATTCTTCGCTGCGGCTCAGAATGACGGAGAGCGCGCTCTGCGTCTCTGCGCGAGATCTCTTCGGCGCCGTTAGCGCTGCTGATTGGTGCGTGGTGGGTTGAGTAATCCGGACGCGACTTCGCGGATCCGCTCGCCGAGGTTGGGCGTGTCGCGCACCGTGATCGAGCCGCAGACGACCGTGCCGGAAATGCGAATGAGCGGTTTCGCGGTGCGGTAGACGACCGGTTTCGAGCGGCGCTCGGTCCGACCGGACATGATCATGGTCGCCTCGATCTCAACATCGACGCCATCCGGCACGATCAGTTCCAGGCTGCCGAAGTAGACGCTGGCGTTGAGCGTGGTAACGCCGGATGAAATGGTGGCGTAGCGTAGATCGAGCTTACAGCCGCCGAAAATGGCGCTGAGCTGGGTCGATGGAGCGAGCTGCCAGGGGCCGGTACGGTCGACGCCGCTGAAGATCGCGGAGATCTTCGATGCCGGACGCCGCTGCGTGACGGGCGCCGCGACCGGCAGATCGCGCACGACCGCATCGAGTTCGCCGCGTGTCCGCGCCTGCTGCGCCAGCAAATAGCGCTCGGAGAACTCGTCGAGCGTCAGCCGCCCTTCGACCGTCGCCTCGCGCAACAGATCGCCTGTCCGCTCCCGCTCCGCATCCGACGCCCGAATCTCGGGTGCTTGTTCACTGCTCATCGTGCACTCCGCTCCGACGCTCATTCCATGACCCGATTGCTGAAGATAGTGTGGCACCACGAGGGGCGAGGCGTCAAAAGGGGGAAATCGTGTAGGCATCTCCCCCAACACGAGTCGAGCAATTCCTTGACGCGAACATGCGTTCGTATTAGGATTGTCTCGTGGTCATAGTGGCGAGATGAGCCGAATATTCGAGCGCGAACAGATCGCTCCTGGCTAACTTTTTGAGGAATGTCCAGCGACTCTCATCGACCGGCGTTGCTTGCGTGCGAGCGAACGGCGAGCGCCGCGTGGTTCTTCGTGCTTGAAATCACAGCACGAGGATGCTGTCTGGGAGGCCAGTGTGGAGGTTCTACGGCTTTGGGGCAAGACGGCCGAGGGGGATGACTTTCACCCAGCACTGTTCCACATGATCGATGTCGGGCATGTCGCTCGGTTGCTGTTACAGCCACCGGCGACGCTGCGGATCAGGCGAGTGCTGGCGCATGCGTTGGAGGTCGAGGATCCGGACGATCTGCTCGGCTGGCTTCCACCGGTGATCGCGTTCCATGACATTGGGAAAATCAGTTCGCTCTTCCAGCGGCAATCCGCCGCGCAGATACAACGACTGTCGTCGGAGGGCCTTGAACTTGGGCCTCAAGATGCGAAGCTCCGTCATCAGCAGTTGAGTGCTGCGGCCTGTGGCGAACTGGTGAGCCGGGTTCCTGCGTTCGGTCCGATCGCTCTGGTATTTCGAGACGCTTTGGCCGGGCATCATGGAACCTTCGCGCACGTGAGCCTCCTGAACGAAGCTGCCAGGTTCAATCGCGCGCGCGAGACGAGAGCCATGGCCGAATTGCGCGCTCAGGCGATTGACCGGCTTCTCGAGGTTTTCCCGGTGACCGGCCGGCCACCTGAAAAAGTCGAGAATTCACGCGTCGCGACGGCTGCCCTAACGGGATTTCTTATCCTCTGCGACTGGCTGGGATCGGACGAAGACTGCTTTCGGGCGGAATCGGGCATGTCGCTCGCGGACTATTTGCCGGTCAGCCGAGCGCGTGCGAAAGGCTCTGTTGCGCGCACCGGCTTCTTGGACGAGCGCCCCATCGTTCAGTGGTCCGGTTTCGGATCGGTCTTTCCGGGAATCAGCGAGCCTCGGCCGTTGCAAGCGACGATCGATCGCGTCCCTCTGCCGGTATCAGGCGAGCCGAGCTTGCACATCATCGAAGCTCCCACTGGCGAAGGGAAGACCGAAGCGGCGCTGGCGCTTGCCCGTCGAATTGCGGCGAGCAGCCTGTCCGATGAGTTCTACTTCGCGCTGCCGACAACGGCGACGAGCAATCAGATGCATGGCCGGGTGCGTGACTATCTCGATCGCATCTACGGTGGTCAGGTCGCTGCCAAGCTGATTCATGGCCAGGCGGCCCTGTATGACGAATCGCTGACGAGTCGTCCCTATGGAAATGCGAGCGACATCGAGTCGCCGGCCGCCGCCGTGCCATCGTGGTTTGCGCCGAAGAAACTGGCATTGCTGGCGCCGTTCGGCGTCGGAACAGTCGACCAGGCGGAACTGACCGTGCTCAGCGCGCGGCATTACATGCTGCGGCTCTTCGGACTTGCCGGCAAAGTCGTCATCATCGATGAGGTTCACGCCTACGATACCTATATGAGCACGATCATTGATCATGCTCTCTGGTGGTTTGCCACGATCGGTACGTCGGTCATCCTGCTCTCGGCCACGCTGCCTGTTGCGCGCCATCGTGCGATGGCGCGTGCGTTTCTCAAAGGCCTTGCACATCTGTCGGAACCGGCTGCTGGAACTGATGATGACGTGTCTCTTCCCTATCCGGTGATCGCGTCGTACAGCGTCGAGGGTTCGCATCATTCCGCTCCGCCGGCCAGCCAGACCGGTCGTTCGTTGTCGGTCGAATTTGTGCCGGATCAGGTGGTAGAGAGTTCGAGCCGCCTGTATGACGGCGCGGATGACGCCGAGCGATTGCTGCGACTCGTCGAAGGTGGCGGCGCGATCTGCCGGATTACGAATATGGTCGATCGCGCGCAGGCGATCTGCCGCGCGCTCCGTGATCTCGCGCCAGACAGCGTCGAGCTGCATCTGTTGCACGCGCGCCTGCCCGGCGATGACCGCTTGCGACGCGAACAGGCGATCGCTGAGCGGTTGGGCCCGAACGCTGATCGTTCGATCAACGATCGGATCATCGTGGTTGGGACACAGGTTCTGGAACAGAGCCTCGATCTCGATTTTGACCTGATGATCAGCGATCATGCGCCACTCGACCTGCTGTTGCAACGTGCCGGCCGCTTGCACCGGCATCGACAACGCCAGCGTCCGGCCGCGTTTGAAGATCCGCGACTTCACGTTGTGCTGTCGCTGGATCCGGACGGAACCCCGAAATTTGGCGCCGGAGCGTACGTCTATCAGCCGTTCGTGCTCTGGAAGTCCTGGCTCGTGTTGCAGACCCGACAGGACGCGAACGGCCGCATCCGGCTGAGCTTGCCGGACGACTATCGACCGTTGATCGAGGCGACCTACGACGGCCGACGTGACGTGGTCGATGATGGCCATCCCTTCCGCCTCCAACTTGAGGCGGCCTGGAACACCTTCCAGGCGCAAGAACGAAGCTTCGCGAAGCAAGCCGCACAGCGGCTCATCCCCGACCCGCTACCGGAAATTCCCATGTCCGAAGGCAGTTCGCTTTCGTTCGAGGACGATGATGACGGCGGACAGCAAGGTTGGGGTTTCGCATCGACCCGGCAAGGCCGCGAGAGTCTGTCGGTTATCCCGCTGCATCGTGTGTCCGGCGGCGTTGCCCTGCATCCGAAGGGAGTGCCGCTGGATCTGATGCGGCTGAGCCGGGAGGATCAACTGGCGCTCGCGCGGCGCGCGATGCGCGTCAGTAACCCGGTCATCGTTCAGGCGTTGCGGTCCGAACCTGGACCGGAGCGCAGCCAATTCGAACGCATGCCGTTGTTACGAAATTCCTATCCGCTCATTCTTGATGACAAAAGAGTGAAAATCGAGAATGTTGTCCTGTATCTCGATGATGATCTGGGTCTTGAGATCCGAAGGGAGGGAACCAGTTGACAGGTTCGTCCGCGCTGGCGGCACCGGCCGATCGATCCAGCGCAGTTACGTTCAACCTCTGGACCGAGCCATGGATTCATGCCCTCACACTCCATGGGCTGCCGGAGCGCCTC
>CALAGB010000249.1 GCA_937891245.1 uncultured Thermomicrobiales bacterium
TGCTAATCTCTCCAAAATGATCGTGTACGTTTAGTGATCTGTTCATGGCGAAAGCTTGTAGGATGACGCGGCGTCGATTTTCGGCGGCCAGTCCACTGCGCGGTGATGTTATCCACTCGGTAACGATGTCAGGTTGTTCTGCAAGCAGCGACGCCGCAGTCTCTTGGGCAAGTAGTATGAACGACGTTGAGTACGGATCCACACGGCGCACGGCCAATGGTTCGACTGCGCGAAACAGGAAATGAGTTGCATCCTTCGATAAAAGTGGTGCTAGGTCCGCGACGATGCGCAGTGAAACGCGTAGTTGGGCAACGGAAAGTGCATCAGGTACAGCTAACCAGACTGGTGCTATACCGGAGGCCGTCGCGGTAAACGTATTGGACCATTTGTGCAGGTATCTGCCTGCGCGGAGAGACCAGCCTGGATCATTTACCAGTTCAAAAACTTCTCTAGCTTCCTGCGCTCCCATCGATGCAGTGACGTCGAGTGCAAGCAATGTCACAAGAATATGATTCGGGACTTTCCCTATCGTACGCGTGAGCGTTGAGGAATCGACGAGGGGAGTTTGGTCATCAGCGTAAGTCAACCTACGGAGCAACCAAATTATTAGACGTGATGACGACAGAAATCGATGTAAAAAGACCAGTGTGCTGAGACAGTGAACGCGAAGTCGACGAATTCTTCGACTAAGTTGTGTAAACGGGCAGCGATGGATCATGGGTTCCATAGATCCCACCCCGGAAAATAGAGGTCGCCGCGATCTAGAGAAAACTGTGAAATCGAGAATTGAAACATTTTCTCGAGCGTTTTCTCAGTGTCGGCTTTCAGCGAATCGATAATTAAGAGCAGGTCTCCGGTATTAGCAATTTCTTCCCATGGAAGCGACGTAGGAGGATCGGCCAAGGCGCTGATGGCCTTTTTCAAGACGAGGAGCCTGCACAAAACCGGTACTATTGGTTCAAGAATCGATATGCCGTATAATGAATCATGCTGCTCGACACCACGCATCACATGGACTGAATCACTCTCGAGGGACCAGGTCTGATTCGAAATTTCGTCAGTGACACATGGAGTGCCATGCACCCGCGCTAGACGCAGGTGGTCTGGCCGTATGAGCCGAACGTCAACGTCGGTATCAGCCGCGATTACCATACAACTGGTGCCGAACAACATCGCGTCCCGCATCAGTTGTGTGGCGATATGCTGCAAATCCATCCCGGTGTGACGCTGTTCAGTGAACCTCCGAACATATTCGTTAGGCGCGCTAATTTTGCTTCCTCTGCCGAACGTGGTGTATACGATACGGTCGACGACATCCCGGACGGCTGGGATCGTGTTATAAACCATGGAAAAATGGCGCATGGCTCCGAGCCACGACTCACGGGTCGCGCGAACGTCATACTTCATCGCGATGTCCACATTATAGCCGTTTTCCTGGAATTGTTGGATTACCGGCCGTACCGATCTCTCTCTAAATGCCTGAAATAGGATTTTGTCTGTGACGGACTTGGCCTTTCGATCGATCGACTCTGATTCTTCATGTAGACTAGAAGCCAAGCTCCATCGTTCAGTAGGAGAATCTCCTTTATTGTTATGACGATAAATCGTCGAAAGCACTAGAGAAACTAGAGTGCTAATTTGATCCTTATGTGTGAGGGAACTATTTATTGCGAAGACGATTGGCGAATTTTCAGTCCCGTTTGGGTAGAGCGGTTGCCCGTTTTCGGAAAATTCGTACACGGGAAACCCGAAGAGTTCCTTAGGAAGAAATGGGAACACGTCGGTCTTCACGACCTGTAGGTGAAGATGTTTTGTTGCTTGATTCGGACCGGTGTTTATTGCGGCTATAAGTGCTTCCAGCGTTTCCAGCGTTCCTCCGATGCTTTGCACGTAAACGTGATTCGACTGCATCAAGTCATGCGATAAGCTGTGCTTGTTGGGGGGTAGACAGTGTAAAGGCGCGCACGCCGTATTTGCCGTCACTGGAGTCAACGTAGTTTGGTTCATGTCAGCGTATATCTAGTCGAGGACCTAACTTGTAGACGGGGTCAGATTCGATCGAGACATTGAATTACGGGTTTGACGCGCTACATCTTGCCTTGATAGCGCACAATGACAAAGCGAACTGGCAGATCCTTGCGTTCCACTCGCCTTTAAGCATACCATGATGTGATGAGCGAAATCGTATCCCTGCCAATATGATTCTGGCGCAGATTGACAACTGGACCTTTGAGACGGCAACTTAGAATCAGTTGAGAGCCGTAGAGCAGTCGTATTTGGCCAGCACATCGTGCTCGTGGTCGTTTGACTTCTGGGCCTTCCTCACCCTATACTCCTGCCAGCAGACCTTCGGGGCAGGGTGAGGCCGAGAGGCCAATTCCCGATCGGCGGTAAAGCCCGCGAGCGACGAGAGTCGCAGGAACCGGTGAGATTCCGGTGCCGACGGTATAGTCCGGATGAGAGAAGGTGCTTCGCGACCGTTATCGGTCGTCCATAGCCTATCTCGCATGCTCAGACCCGAGGGCTTTGCTCTCGGGCCGTTTTGTGTGCGAGAGGGCGAAGCTCCATGCCGAACGAAATCGAATCGACCGAGGCGATCGACGCTGCCTGGATGCAGCGTACCCTGGCGCTGGCCGCCCGCGCGCTCGGCCGCACGGCGCCGAATCCGGCCGTCGGAGCCGTGCTGGTACGCGATGGCGTTGTTGTCGGCGAAGGCTGGACAGCGCCACCGGGCGGCCCGCATGCCGAAATCGTGGCGCTACGACAGGCCGGCGACCGGGCGCGCGGGGCGACGTTGTACGTCACACTCGAGCCGTGCGCGCATTTTGGACGAACCCCACCGTGCGTCGATGCGTTGATAGACGCCGGCATTGCGCGGGCCGTTATCGCGCTCCCCGACCCATTTCCCGGCGTCAGCGGGCGCGGTATCGCGCGCCTCAAACAGGCCGGCATCGCGGTGTCCCTCGGTATCGAAGCGGACGCCTCCATCGCCTTGAACGCCGGCTTCCTTACGCGCATCGGGTACGGCCGTCCCACGGTAACCGCCAAATACGCCATGACGCTCGATGGGCGGATCGCCACGCGCGCCGGTCACTCGCGCTGGATCACCGGGCCGGAGGCCCGTCGAGACGCGCACCGGCTGCGTGATACCCACGACGCGATTCTGGTCGGCATCGGCACGGTGCTGGCCGATGATCCGCTGCTGACGACGCGTCTACCGGGCGAAGCGTGTGGCGATGGTGGACCGCATCATCCGCTGCGCGTCGTGCTCGATAGCCAGGCGCGCTTGCCCCTCGATGCCGCCATGCTCAAGCCGGAAACCCCCGGACGGACGCTCATCGTCACCACGGAACGTGCGTCGAATAGTGCCGTAGAGGCGCTCCGCGCCACTGGCGCGGACGTCGTCCGGCTTCCGGAATGCGCCGGCCGCATCGACCTGCAAGCGACGCTTCGACTGCTCGCCGAGCGTGGCGTCAACTCGGTGCTGGTCGAAGGCGGGGCAATGGTACTCGGTGCGCTCTTCGACGCCGATCTGATCGATCAGGTGGTTGCGTTTGTCGCGCCGGTGCTCGTAGGCGGTGCGGCGGCACCGGGACCGATTGCTGGGAGCGGGCATGCCACGATGGACGCGGCTGCTCGATTACGCGCGGTCGAATCACGCGTCGTCGGTACCGACGTCATGCTATCCGGTCGCCTGCACGCATTACCGACATTGGAGGATCTCTGGTGTTTAGTGGAATCGTCGAAGAGATCGGGCGAATTCTCGCACTCGACCGGGGCGGGGGCGACAACGCGCTGAGCATCGGCTGCCGGACCGTGCTCGAGGGGACGCGGATCGGCGACAGCATCAGCGTCAACGGCGTCTGCCTAACCGTGACGGCGCTGCATTCCAGTTCGTTCACGGCGAACCTGCAGCCCGTGACGCTCAGCCTGTCAAACCTCGGCGCATTGGCGCCGGGCGACCCGGTCAATCTGGAACGCTCGGTCGAGGTGGGCGGTCGCATCGGCGGCCATTACGTGCAGGGGCATGTCGATGGCGTCGGGCGAATCGCGGCGCGACACGGGCAGGGGAAGTCGATCCTGGTGCGGATCAGCGCACCGGATGAGGTGATGCGCTATGTCGTCGAGCGCGGCTTCATCGCCGTCGATGGTGCGAGCCTGACCGTCATGGAGGTGCAGAGCCACGGCTTTGTCGTCTCGCTCGTCTACCACACGCAGCAGCATATTACGCTGGCCGACTTGCGCATCGACGCACCGGTCAATCTCGAAGTGGATGTCATCGCCAAGTACGTCGAGCGCTTGGTTCGCCAGGATGCCTCGGGCGTCGATCTGGATCTGTTGAAACGGACCGGCTTCGCCTGATCGGACGCAGGGAAATGATTCATACACAGAACGAAGGGAGGGCACCGATGCCCTTCATCACCGTCGAACAAGCGATTGAAGATTTCCGGCAGGGGCGTTTCGTGATTATCGTCGACGATCCGGACCGCGAGAACGAGGGCGACCTCTGTATCGCGGCGGAGCTGGTGACGCCGGAGGCCATCAATTTCATGGCTCGTGAAGCCCGCGGCCTCATCTGCACGCCATTGGCGGCCGAATGGATCGAGCGGCTCGACCTGCCGGCGATGGTCGCGAGCGGGGTGAATAGCTCGCGTTTCGGCACCGCCTTCACGATTTCCGTCGAAGCGCGTGAGGGTGTCACCACCGGTATTTCGGCCTACGACCGGGCCGTGACGATCGCGAAGCTGGCTGATCCGGAGGCGACGCGCGCCGACTTTGCCATGCCGGGGCACGTCTTCCCGCTGCGGGCGCGCGAAGGCGGAGTGCTGGAACGCGGCGGCCAGACCGAAGCCTCGGTCGACCTGGCGCGACTGGCAGGCCTGCATCCGGTTGCCGTGATCTGCGAAATCATGGACGACGATGGCCGGATGGCGCGCCTGCCGCGACTGGAGCACTTCGCCCGGAATCACGGCGTCGGCATCGTCACGGTCGCCGATCTCGTCGCCTGGCGGCGAACGCATGAAGCGACGCTTGAGCCGCTGGCCGAGACGGTGTTGCCGACGTCATACGGCACCTTCCGCGTGTTCGCCTACGGCGATGATCCGCAAGGCGATGTCGATCTGGCGCTGGTGCTCGGTGATTTGGATGGGCCGGAATCGGTGTTGGCGCGCGTGCATTCGGAGTGCTTGACCGGCGACGTCTTCGGCTCGCGCCGCTGCGACTGTGGCCAACAGCTGGAACTGGCGCTGGACCGGATCGGTAACGAAGGACGCGGAGTGCTGATCTACCTGCGGCAGGAGGGGCGTGGTATCGGCCTGCTGAATAAGCTGCGCGCCTATCACCTGCAGGACAACGGCTTCGATACCGTTGAGGCGAATCTGGAATTGGGGCTGCCGATCGACCGGCGTGATTATGGCCGAGCAGCGCGTATCCTGCGCGATCTCGGCGTTTCGCACGTGCGGCTCATGACGAACAACCCGGATAAGGTCGCCGGGCTGGCGAACCTCGGAATCGAGGTCGTCGAGCGTTTACCGCTCGTCGTCCCGCCGACGGCGCAGAACGCCCACTATCTCGAAGTGAAGCAGCAAAAGATGGGACATCTGTTGGATTTCGGATCGTCGCTGACCGCGACGCGCGCAAGCTAAAGGAGACGACGACGTGCGGACGATAGAAGGAATGCTGACCGGTCGCGGGCGGCACATCGGCATTGTGGTGGCGCGATTCAATGAGTTCATTTCCGGCAAACTGCTCGATGGCGCGCGCGACGGGCTGGTGCGTCATGAGGTGGCTGAAGACGATATCGACGTTGCCTGGGTGCCCGGTTCGTTCGAGATTCCGTTAGTCGCGCAGCGGATGGCGCGCAGCGGTCGCTACGACGCGGTGATCTGCCTCGGCGCGGTCATACGCGGGGCCACGTCGCATTTTGATTACGTGGCAGCCGAGGTCTCGAAAGGGATCGCGAATGTGGCGCTGGCCACCGGCGTCCCGGTTATCTTCGCCGTGCTGACGACCGACACGATTGAGCAGGCGATCGAACGTGCCGGCACCAAAGCAGGCAACAAAGGCTTCGATGCCGCCCTGACCGCTCTGGAGATGGCGAACCTGCTCGGTCAGATCGATCAGCCCGCCTGAATGCCGGGGAAATGAAAAACCGGTTGTGGTCCCGGGAGACCACAGCCGGCTGGAAAAGGGGGGAGGAGAAGAGTGGTTCAGGACGCTCGAGAACGATGTATCCATAGTTTGCCGCAGCCCCCGCACTCCACAAACTGATCAAAGATGCAACCAAAACCGTCCGATCGGTCAGGTATCGGACTGGCCTGTTTTCCGCATACGGCCGGGAATAGCGCGGCTGAACCGATGGGCGTCCCCTCTCATCCGGTAGGGGCGGCCCCCCGTGGCCGCCCTGGTCGTGCGCCGTCAAGTTCATCGGAAGGCAACCAGGGCGGCCACGGGGGGCCGCCCCTACCGGACGTGCGACGGGGTCGGTCTACAGCGGTTTGCACATTGAATGACCAACCTTCGTAGGGGCAACCCCCCGTGG